>CAYQTZ010000312.1:0-3927 GCA_964420565.1 uncultured Hyphomicrobiales bacterium | reverse complement strand
TCAAGAATTGATCCCCCTTGTGTGTTCCCCCTTAAAATTAAGGGGGATTTTCCGTACTTACTCCCTCCCTTACTCGTAAGGGAGGGCCGGGGAGGGATCGTTTTTATTGCAATTTTTCATAAACACCCCTCGGTCCCCTCTTGCGAAGCGGGGAAGTCCAATCCTATCAAGCTATTACGCCGACCGCTGACCGCCTACAGCTTGATATAAATAGAAATGACTTAGAATTCTAATACTGTTACTCCGTCGCCACCTTCGGCGAGAGTGCCTATTCTAAAAGATTTAATACTTGGATGATCTCGCAGGTATTCATGTATGGCGTGCCGCAATGCTCCTGTTCCCTTGCCGTGTATAATGGTTGCCTCCTCAAGATTGCTCATCATAGCAGAGTTTATAAAATCATCTATCTCGGGAATAGCTTCATAAGCTCGCTTTCCTCGTAAGTCTAATCGGGATTGAACGTCGAAATTGTAATTGCCCGCATATTCAGAGAGTCGCTTATCTTTCTGCTTTGCTTTTTTTAATTCTGAAAGATTGACTTTGAACTTCAAACCGTTGAAATCAACAAGAGCGGCCATTTCTTTTTCGTATAATATTATAATATTGCCAATATTACCCGGTCTGTCTTTCATAATAACTGAGTTACCCTCTTCGAACTCTTCGGTGATCTTTTTCTTTTTAATCTCTTGTCGTTTTAAGATTTTATTTTGGATTACTTTTTTTTCTTTATCGTAATCTTTTTTTATCTCGCCAGCTTCGCGTTTGTCTTCTTTTATCTGGCGTATAGTATTCTCAACGAGACGATTAGCATCAGTAACAATCTGAGCAGCTTCGTCGTGAGCTTTTTGAATTAATTCATCTCTATTTCTTTTTATTTTATCAAGTTTTTCTTCGAAATTTATTCTCGCTTTTTCGGCTAAATTGCGTTCGTTTATAGCTTCGCGGCGGAATTTTTCTGCTTCGTTTTTATATTTTTGAAGTATAGAGATGCTTTCCTCAAGCATTGATTGCTTTTTGCCGAGATATTTTCTTGTTCTTTCTAAAACGAGCTTGGACATTCCCATACTTTCGGCTAAAACGAAAGCATAGCTGTTACCAGGTATGCCTGGAAGAAAGTTATATGTTGGTTTTAGTTTTTCCTCATCAAATTCTAATGAAGCATTATCAATAGCATCCTTAGTCAGAGCATAGCTTTTAAGCGATGACTGATGTGTCGTAACAACAAAAAATGAGTTGAGTTCGAGGAATGTATCAATCACGCCTGAAGCCAAGGCAGCGCCCTCTTGCGGATCTGTACCAGAACCAATTTCATCAATTAAAACCAATGACGATGGCGAGGCACATTCCAAGATTTCTTTTAGTTTCAAAATCTGGCTGCTGAAAGTAGATAGATCGTTTTCAATGGACTGGTGATCGCCAATAGAGCTAAATATCATTCTGTAATTAGTTTTACACTCGCCCAGAGGGAAAATCCCGCTCAAAGCAAGTGCAATATTCAATCCCATACTTTTCAGTGCAACAGTTTTGCCGCCGGCATTCGGACCTGATATCAAGAATCCTCGCTTATCTTTTGTCATCTCTAAAGATAGAGGCATAACATTTTTAATACCTTTGGCATGAACTAATATAGGGTGGCGTATTTCATTTAGATAAATATAGTTCTCTTCAACTATCTCAGGGATAACACCGCCATATTTAAGAGCGTATTTCGCTTTAGCCGCAATAGAGTCAAGATGGGCAATAACCTCAACAGAGCCAAGGAATAGTTTTGCTTCGTCACCAATTTCGGCTGTCAGATTTGACAGAATTCTATATATCTCACGCTTTTCTTCGTTTAAAAGAAGTGATACTTCGTTATTCATTTCGAATATCTCTGATGGCTCGAGAAATACCGTAGAGCCAGTCTGAGACATACCGTGTATTATACCTGGTATATGCTTTTTGTGTTCAGCTTTTACTGGGATTACATATCTTCCTTCCCGTAAAGTGATGAACTCATCCATAGTCATATCTTCTTCGCTTACTCGATGTAGAATTTTTTCGAGGCGGCTTCGCAGTCGGTTAGATTTAGATTGTATCTGCCGGCGGATACGCATCAGCTCTTTGGTGGCGGTATCTTTTACATTGCCGGTGTCGTCAATCATATCGGACATATGCTTTTCTAAAATTAAATTATCATGCAGATTCTCAGCTTCTTCGGCAAGCGATGGGAACTTTTCCTGTCGGATAATAAAGAATTTTTTTATTAATCTGGAAGCTCGGATAGAATCACTGACTTTCAGTATATCGGAAGTAGATAATATGGCATTTTGCACTAATGATTTACGCAAATAGTTCCTAATGTCTGTAAATCCATCAAGAGGCAATTCGGTATCTCCGAGTAATAGATCCTTCATTTCATCTATCAGTTTATGCTCAAGTCGAAGCCAGTACAGCTCGTCACCAGGGTAGGATTTCAGTAGTAATTCTTTGCCTGGCGAAGAGTAGCAAAATTTTGAAATGAAATCCAGAACAGTTTTGAACTCCAGCTCTTCGAGAGATTCAGCAATGAGTTTTCTTTCGTCGTCGGTTAGATTATTATACATATAGTTACGCTTCCAATTCCCTTTTTACAATTTCTTTTACCTGATTGCCGTCAGCTTTGCCTTTGAGTTCTTTCATAGCAATGCCCATTACTTTGCCCATATCTTTTATAGAGTCAGCGCCTGTATCAGCAATAATGCTTTTTACAGCTTCAGATATTTCATCTTCAGACATTTGTTTTGGTAGAAATTCATTAATAATTTCCAATTCTCTTGTCTCTTTATCTACCAACTCCTGACGATTACCCTGCTTATACATCTCAATAGCGTCTTTGCGTTGCTTAGCTTGTTTCAGTAAAAGCTCAGTTGCCAGATCAGAGTCCAATGGTTTGTCAGAGCCACTCTTATTAAATTCAATAATAGCAGAGCGGATAGAGCGAAGAGTAAGTAATCGAAGCTTATCCCCTGACTTCATTGCCTTCTTCATTTCATCATTAATTTTTTCTTCAAAATTCATTATATCACCAAATAAATAAAAACAGAAAATATTTTTCTAAGAAACGTCAAAGTATAGAAGATATTGGGGGAGATCATCAGTCCATGCTATCTAAAATATTGTACCTTGGTTTATCAGTGCACCAATTCTAATATCAGCATTTTTTTTGTACTCTTCATTTATTTCAAACCCGATGATATTACGATGAGATTTAATGGCGGCAACAGCAGTTGATCCACTACCGATAAAAGGGTCTAATATTACATCATCTTTGAAAGAATAAAGCTGAATTAATCTGAAAGGTAATGGGATACTTCTTTTTTTTGGGGTTTATGCAAAAAGTTTAGAAATTCTAAATAAAAAGAAAGTATGATCTGCAACACCTCTTTGGTTAGCCCTAAAGAGCTTGATCTTGGAGTTAAAAGATTCAGCATTTGCATTAGTATGCCTGTTGATAAAGAAATTAAGGATGTTATTAATGTTGTTCCTAATGGTATTAGCGACAGTATTGAACTCTTTTATTCCAAGCTCATCTGTTTTACTGATCCAATCATTGAACATTTTAACTGCTTTTCTTTTATCAAGCTCTTCCCAGCGATATGATACTCTAATGCCTTGCAATGCCTCTATCGCTAATCTTATTACATGAAAACGGTCTGTAACTAATCTGGCATTTGGAAATGATTTTGATGATGCTGATTCCATATTATTTGCCATATCCAAGGTTATTTCTTTTACATTCTTCCTCAGTTCTAATGGAATCTTTTCCAGAACCGATACTATATCCTTAGTCAAAGTTCCCTTTATAGACGCTACCAGTGTGCCTTTTTTACCTTTGCCTGCTTTGTTGGTTACAAACGTATATAACTCATTTTTCGATAATGACAACTCATCTATACTTAAGTATTC
>CAYQTZ010000311.1:0-3933 GCA_964420565.1 uncultured Hyphomicrobiales bacterium | reverse complement strand
GGCATATCCACTTTTTCAGTGATATCGCTATCAATAAAACCATTTGACATCAGATACACATACAGCCCTCTAACCGATGACAAATATCTGGATTTACTAGCCGTGCTAAGACCGAGTTCATCCAAATGATACAGAAAATCAGAAAGCAGCTTAGCAGTAACATTTTTAAAGCTATCAATATCTTTTGTAGTTAAATACTCAGCAAAAGTTTTCAAGTCATGGCCGTAGGAATGCAGAGTATTTTCAGCAAGACCTTTTTCAATAGATAAGAACTGATTGAATTGCTTAATATGTCTTGCTAAAGACGGAGCTATTATCTGTTGACTCATGTTTCTACTTTTTATCGCTTGGTATCTTTTTATACTCTACTCTCTTGTGGCTAATGCCATGCAAATTTTTCAATATAGTTTCTTTAATTATTTTCAGATCGTACATAGTGAGTTTACAGTTATCAAATTGCCCGTCGCCAATTCGCTCCTGAATCATAAAAGAGATAGCCGTTTCTAAGTCCTCTTCGCTTTTATTCTGAAGCCGTGACAGTGCTTCCGCAGGATCGCATATCATTATGATAGCTGTTTCCTTACTGTTTGGCTTTGGTCCGGGATAGCGAAAATCATTCTCATTAACGCTTTTCCTGTCGCCCTCTTCAAGAGCTTTAGCATAAAAATGCTTAATAAGAGTGGTCCCGTGGTGCATAGGAATAAAATCAATGACCCTTTCTGGCAGTTTGTATTCTTTAGCAAGTTTCATGCCTTCGATGACGTGGTTACGAATGGCTTCGGCGCTTTTTTTCGGAGAGAGTAAGTCATGTTTGTTATCAATATTCTGCTGATTCTCTACATAATATTCAGGTTTTGCTACTTTTCCAATATCGTGATATAAGCTACCTACTCTGGTAAGCAATGAGTTAGCTCCAATAGCTATGGCGCATTTCTCAGCGAGCAGGGCAACAGACATTGTATGTTGGTAAGTTCCGGGAGCATATTCGCTCAGCTTGACCATCAATGGATGGCTAAGCGTGTTATATTCCTGTAATCTCAAATCTGTCGTTATGCTTGAAACTCTCTCAATGATGAATAATAAACCGAAAGTGAACAGTGGAGCTACTGCTGAATTTATTAAGGCTATTAATAATTGATATATAACGGGCATCAGGTCTGCAGATCTGACTAAAGCAAAAGAAACAATGGCAAGCACAAATCCAGAAAAGATATAGAACATAGACCTGAAAACCTGGGTCCTGCTTTGTATATCCCGAACGGTATATGCCGCAAAAGATCCTGCAATAAGCATCGCCACACACAGATCATAATCATATCCACGAATACCAGCTACAAGAAATGCCATAGTTACAGTTGAATAAAAGGCAGTGCGCGAATCAAAAACTATGGCTATCAGCATAGCTAATGACGGCAATAGTACAGCAAATTCTATTGGTAATCGTGTATCAAGCTGTAAGGACAACCACGCCATTAAGCCAGTTAATACCATACAGGCATTCAATATGCCAAATTTGAAGTTATTGAAATAAATATGTTTTCGCATATTAAAGAGATAAATATAGAGAATTAGCAGTATTGCAGTTGCATGCCCAAAACTACCAAGAAACAGCCAAATACTGTACCCGGTAGCACTTCGCATAAAGCTGGATTTGGCATAAGATTTTAGCTTGAGCAATATGTTAGGTGTAATCTTCTGGCCTTTGGCTACTACTATATCACCGCTGCGCACCATTCCTTTGGTTCTGGGAACAGATAATGCCGCCTGATCTTTGGCAATTTCAGTAAGCTCTTTGCTATATTTATAATTTGGCATCATTACTTGCAATATAATATCAAGAGATACTGTTCTAAGATCTTTAGTAATTTTTTGGTCAAAATACTCTTCTGCGCTTTTTATAAAAGAACTTGAATCGAGCAGAAATTGTGTGGACATCACCATTTGGTCTTTGTTATTAAGATATATGTTGATCCTATTAGATGCAATATTTTCAATACTGGTATTAACAAAGCCCTGATTGTAAACCATGGTCAGAAACTTTTTAATTACTGATTGTATCTTGTTTAGTTGTATTGGCGGTAAAAGGAATTGGGAATCAAAATACTCCTGTTCTTCTTCATTTCCCAATTGCTCATTATCAGATTGTTCAAGTTTTTTTTCCGATTCTTTCTTTTTACTATAAGCATTTTTAAAATCTGTGATTAAAGTATCTAATGTGTTAAAAGCTTTTTCTTCAGCGAGAGGATCATATCTGAACACAGGGGGAGTGTGGTCTCTAACTGAATCTGCTTCTTTCTGGTAAGCATAATCGTCTTTATAAACTGGAAAATTAAAGTCAGCTTCTATAGTCTGACTCGACCATATCTGTCCTGGTAGTATGTTCATCAATCTAATATCGCCCGATCTCTCGGAAATATGAAGAGAGAAGAACACAGTACTGACAACTAAAGTTATAGCAACAATAATTATTTTAACTACAAAGGAAGTTTTTTTGCTTTCAGTTTTTGTATATTGCTCAATAACGCTATCTGATGTCAGTTGCTCGAATAAAGTTAGTTTCTTTTTAATCATATTATATTTCTAATTGTTTATTCTATATATTTACAAAATTATAAAAAATTTTATTGCAAATTCAACGAAATAGAAAACTATTCGTAATTTTGAAACTTAAATATAAAACAATAATTTAATAATGACAATAATATTAGTACTATGGAATGTATTTATTCTGAAATTCTGGATAAAAGTACCGAAAATATTCTAATTTCGGGAGATCAAGCTAAGCATTTGCACGTACTTCGTCTAAAAAGTGGCGATTCAGTCCAAATCAGTAATGGCTCTGGTTTGATGGCTTCCGCAGTAATTATGGCGATAAATAATAAGAATTATCAATGTAAAATCATTAGAGTAGATGAAAATACGGGAGAGTTAAATTCCACTCTCGATTTAGCATTTGGCTTGATAGCAGATAAAAACCGACTTGAGTTTCTAATTGAAAAATCAACAGAGCTTGGGATAAAGAACTTTTATCCACTAATTACAAGATATGTACAAAAGAAGTTTTTGAACGTCAAGCGTCTCGAAGCAAAAGTGCTGGCAGCTATGAAACAAAGCAAAAGATCGGTACTTCCATCAATCAATGCCCCTTTAGAATTAATGACATTTTTATCTCAGCTTGATCATTATGATATTACTGACATTGATGGTAAGTCAGCTACTGATAAACAATTATTGGGCTCGACTTTGATATTTGTCGGTCCCGAGGGCGGCTTTACACATGAAGAAATAGCAGAGATCAAAAAGCAGGATCCGATATTATGGAACTTAGGAAACCGCCGACTTCGTGCAGAAACGGCAGCAATATTATCGGTCGGATTTGCTTCTATGATGATAAGATTAAAAAAAATTTAGTAATTAATATTTTCTTTTAATATATTTATTGGAGCTATTTTTGCTAATATTTAGAATAATGGTCATAATAACAGGAGAGTTTTATGGAAGTTGAATGGTATAAATGTCAGGGAGATATTTGGTGCGACCTAAATAAAGTAGATGCCGATCATAAATACCTGAAAGGTGTAGATGGCATAATGATCATATGGTCCAGCAAAGACAGAAATGTATTGAAAGTAGATATAGGCAAGATAAGCAATCTAATAAAAGAAAATAAAGCTGATATTGCAATTCAGGCATTTGCCCATCTCGGACTGTTCGTAACATGGACGGACGATGTGCCGATGCTGAAAAAAAACCAAGTTTATAGCTATCTTGTTACTGAACTAAAGCCAAAATTTTTGGATGAGCCAGCTAAGAAATCTCCATTGGCAATTAATTTACCATGGTAAGTTAGTGTCATGTCAACTTAATATGCAACAATCAAGAATGATTGTTCTACTTAAGAAACCTACTTTTAGTAGATCAATCATTCCTGAT
>CAYQTZ010000310.1:3222-3942 GCA_964420565.1 uncultured Hyphomicrobiales bacterium | reverse complement strand
AAGCTGGTTTTCGTCTCTCATTGGTGCGGTGCATCCCTCGAGATAGCTTACATAAGACCCTTCTTCAGCCACTATCAGTGTTCTTTCGAACTGACCGGTCTGCGAGGCATTTATTCTGAAATATGTGGACAGCTCCATCGGAGAGCGAACACCTTTGGGTATGTAACAGAATGAACCATCGCTGAACACCGCAGAATTCAATGCTGCGTAATAATTATCTGTATATGGAACTACCGAGCCGAGATATTTTTGTACGAGTGCCGGATGCTCCTTGACTGCATCACTCATTGAGCAAAAGATAATGCCCAGCTCGTTTAGTTTCCCCTTGAAAGTCGTTGCTACCGAGGCACTATCGAACACAGCATCAACGGCGACACCTGTCAGCTTTTTCTGCTCTTCCAATGGAATACCGAGCCGGTTGAATGTATCGCGTATTTCTGGGTCTATCTCATCCAGACTATTTGGTTTAGCTTTCTGCTTTGGTGCAGCATAATAGTATGAATCCTGAAAATCTATCGGCGGAAATTTAAGATGTGCCCAAGTGGGTTTCTTCATTTTCAGCCAGAAGCGAAATGCCTTGAGCCGCCATTTGAGCATGAATTCGGGCTCCCCCTTCTTCATTGAAATAAATCTAACTATATCTTCGTTCAGCCCTTTTGGAGCAAACTCCTGATCAATATTTGTAACGAAGCCATATTTATATTCTTTGTTCGCCAGATC
>CAYQTZ010000310.1:0-3212 GCA_964420565.1 uncultured Hyphomicrobiales bacterium | reverse complement strand
GATCTTTTACCATTTCAGTTTCTGTAGCCATAGATATTCTCCCGTTCGGATTTATTTACTTGTTATATAATAATCAATTAATTCATTCAATGTTGTTGTTGAAAAAACTTCTTCAATGCTATTTTGCAGTTTTCTCAACGGGTCGCGTATTGTGCAAGCCTTTTCTCTGTTGCATGAACCAGAGCCATCATCATCAAAACATTCTACTATTGACATAGCATATTTATCCTCAACTGCATTTATTATGTCAGCGACGGTTATTCTGTCAGTATCTTTTGCCAGTTTATAACCGCCCTGCTTGCCTTGCCTTGAAGATACCAGCCCATATTTCATTAAGCCCTGTAATGTCTTCGACAAAAAATCATAGGGGATGCTGAGTTGCTTAGAAATTTCCTTAGCAGAGACAACATCCTGCGGGTTTCCGCCTATATATTGCATAGCCAGCAGTGCATATTCCGTTTTCTTCGATAATCTTACCATAACAATAGCTTCATTATTTTACTTACTATTGCTTGAGACGAAACTATAATCGGACTATTGTAATCCGATTTAATTTACAAGAAAACATAAATTACTGAATTTTCTTGTTAATTTCAAATTTTGATTAGAATATTGTTATATAAAACAGATATCTCTATTATGATTAGTGATCAAAAAAGAAGAATTTGACGTAAAAGTTTTAAAATGTGAAGCTACTGAAGCATTTATTCCAGAAGCTAAGTTGAATTGAAAATCTTTTCCGCTATGCATATAAATATAAAGACCATTGCAAAAGTCCAAAAACTGATCCCTCCCCAACCTTCCCTTACGTGTCCCGACAGGTCGGGATCTGACGATAAAGGAGGGAGTAAACTGTTGAAATATAATGTTTAAACCTCCCCATCTTTTAAGAGGGGGATTGAGGGGGTGTTTGTGAAATAGTATATATAAAACTGATCCATCCCCGGCCCTGCCTTACTAGTCCCGACAGGTCGGGATCTGAAGACAAGGGAGGGAGTAAGACATTGGTGTGTTGTCAATTGTGGGGACATAGGGGGATTTTCTTTGGTTTTACAATGGTCTTATATTCTAATATTGCTCCCGAGGTAACTATAACTGATATTAAAAAGAAAAAATGCTGAAATCTCATTAGAAAATAAGGGCATATGAATACCAGAGGATGTCATACCGACACTCTTATCAATAGTATAAGGTATTTCACATATGGCACTGATATAGAAAAGGCACAGGATCTGAGTTCATATTATGAAAAAATAATTGAAAAGAATAAAGATTCGATCCGGATAGAAAGTCAATTAGGAAAATCAACAAAGCTTACGCTGACAATTCCATTTTCACCTTTGCATTAGTTCATTTTTTTAATCCAATGCGATCAGAAATTGAAATATTTTCTGTAAATTAAAATACTAAATTGTTACCAACGTATTAATATTTACTTATTTTTGCAATAGGAATTTGTATTGTATTATTTTAAATGAAAATTAGCTTATGAAAGTATTAAAGGTCTTGATAGTTATAGTTTTGGCTATGTCAGCTCTTGTTTTGAGTTCATGTGGTATCACCCAGGTACCTGAAGGCGCCAACGCAAAGGAAACCTATGAATTTGCTATGGAACAATTTGAAAATGAAGATTTCCAGGCAGCACAGCTTGGTTTTGACAAGATCAAATTGCAATATCCGGCAAGCACATACGCTGATGATGCTCAATATTATCTGGCTGAAATTAATTTTTCAAAGTCCCAGTACATACTCGCTGCTTTTAATTACAGCACTCTCAGACGGGTATATCCGCAAAGCGAGTATTCTAAGCTGGCACATTTCAAAACCGCTTTGAGCTATTATAAGCTCTCCCCTGAATATGACCGCGATCAGGAATACACATACAAAGCTATAAAGGCTTTCTCTGAATTCCAATCAGCTTACCCCAATGATTCTTTATATAATGAATCTTCTGATTACATCACAGAGCTTAGAAACAAACTTGCCTATCGCGATCTTTTTACGGCAGAATTATACCGGAAGATTCGAAGCAGCAAATCATCTTTGGTTTATTATCAATCAGTAATAGATGATTTCAAAGACACAGAATATCTCCAGGAAGCATATATCGGAAAAATTGAAACTTTGAATTATCTAAGCAGGCACACCGAGGCAAAAAATGAAATCAAAAAGTATAAATCGCTTTTCCCCAAAGGCGAATATATTGATAAAGTCCGGCAAATAGAAGCTGATATAGGAAATTTACAAAAATGATTTTGTTTAAATATATAAAAGTATTATATTTACTTTTTTCACATAAAATTATTGAAGCATGAAAAAAGTCATTTTCCTTTTGATCATATCTTATTGCCTAACATCATATTTGCAGGCAGAGCCAAAGCGAGATTTCAGTGTAGGCCCATATTTATCTCTAAAAGCAGGCGTAAACGCAGGCAATACAATGGATGGCAGAAAAAACGGAATCGCTTTTACAGGGATACCCGATTTTGGTGCTCAGATGTATTATCCACTTAGCGTAGAGAGTGATCTCGGCTTTTTCTGCGACTTAGGTCTTTCTAATTATGCATATTTTATAGAAGGAGTGAACGTCGGCAAAGATTATACTTTAACTTACCGCTATATATCTATATCCCCGAGGTTTTATTTTAATATCTTCACTTTTGGCTTTGCTTTTGGGGTACCAGTAGCAGCAGATTTTGGGGAGGAAATTAATACAGACCATCTCGGAGTGCTTGCAGAATTGAGATTGGCAGCATTTATACCTCTGATGTCCGATGAATCAGGCAGTTTGAATCTTAATATTGAAGCAGGGTATATGTTCGCTGGTATATATAGTGATTTTGCAAATAATGATCCTTTGCTCGAATACATACCAGCAGTGCCTCCGAAAGTTCCTTCCAGCAAATATAATCCCCGCGCTGTATCGCTTTCTATAGGCATTAGCTACCTGATGAATATTTATTCTGAGTAGAAAGAAATGCATAATATATTTTCTTACCATAATTCCTAAATTCCAGTTTGGGATGGAAATCCTATGAACAGATTCAGAACTATTATTCAAATTAAGACTATTGCAACACCAAGAAAAAAAATACCCTAAGACCATTGCAAAATCGAAGAAAATCCCACTTGATCCCCCTGAAAGAGACTGTGTGATGGGGTATAAATATTATGAAAAATTGCAATAAAAACGATCCCACCCCGACCCTCCC
>CAYQTZ010000309.1:0-3943 GCA_964420565.1 uncultured Hyphomicrobiales bacterium | reverse complement strand
GGAATAATATTAATGATTGCATTAAGGAATCCCCTTCTTGGATTAGGATTATAAAGGATTAACCACATAATTGCGGTAATAACTTCTGATAAAACATAGGGCATAAAAAAAATTGCTCGAAAAAAGGACTTTCCCGGGATATTTCGTCCAACAATAAGAGCCAGCCCCATTGCCAATGGTAGCTGGATAACCAAAGAAAATAATACAACTACAGGGCAGGTATATTACGAAGTTTTAGAAAAAGAGCGTAATGGATATTTCCTCGGCAAAACAGTGCAGGTAATACCTCATATTACCGACGAGATAAAGAAAAGGATCACCGTTTTCGATGGGCAATATGAATTCGTAATCGTTGAAATAGGTGGAACAGTAGGCGATATAGAATCCCTGCCATTTTTAGAAGCCGCCAGACAATTGACATTGGAAAGGGGGCCCAGTCATGTTTTAAATATTATGCTGACTTATGTACCCTTTATTAAATCTTCGGGCGAGTTAAAGACAAAACCTACTCAGCACGCCGTAAAAGCACTTATGGAATATGGTATCAGGCCTGATATTTTGCTTTGCCGCTCTGAGTATCCTTTATCTACTGAGCTCAGACAAAAGATCGCTTTGTTTTGTAATGTTAATGAAAATTCGGTTATTTAAGCAAGGGATGTGGATAACACAATCTATGAAGTGCCTATTATGTATGCTGAAAGCGGGCTTACAGAAAATATACTTTCAAAAATGAATCTGCCTTTGCATCTTTTAAGATTAGATACATGGTCGAAATTTGTTCAAAGAATAATTGAACCCGAGCATGAAGTAAAGGTTGCATTGATAGGAAAATATACGCAGTATCGCGATTCATATAAAAGTATATTAGAAGCATTTTCTCATGCTGGATCAGTTAATAGTACAAGGGTATGCGTTGAGCTTATTGATTCAGAGAATTTGAATGAAAAAACTGTGGAAAAAGAGTTAGAGGGATTGAATGGTGTTTTAGTAGGGCCAGGTTTTGGCTCGCGTGGCATTGAGGGGAAAATTGCAGCAATAAAATATGTAAGAGAGACTAAGACTCCATTCTTTGGTATTTGTTTAGGTCTGCAATGCGCCGTTATCGAATTTTCGAGAAACGTCTGTAACCTGAAAAATGCAAATTCTGGTGAGTTCAATAATAGATCCAGATATAAAGTCATTGATTTGATGGAAGAACAGAAAAAAATAAAAAATAAAGGCGGAACTATGCGGCTTGGTGCATACCCATGCAAACTGAAGTCCAATACCAATGCCCATAAGGCTTATGGGAAAGAAAAAATTTCCGAACGCCACCGCCATCGCTACGAATTGAATAACAAATTCAGGGATGTTCTGCAGGAAAATGGCATGATACTAAGCGGATTATCCCCAGACGAGAAATTAGTAGAGATGATTGAAATTCAGGATCATCCATGGTTTGTCGGCACTCAGTTCCATCCGGAATTAAAATCCAGAGCAGTTAAAGGGCATCCGCTTTTCATTAGCTTTATTAAAGCAGCTTTAAAGCATAAAAATAGTTCATTGAATAAATAATATTGGAGAAAACACTATGAAATACTTATCGCTTTTTTTATTGATAGCAGTTACTATGGTTTTTGTTTCATGCGGTAGTTCAAAAGAATCTCAGAAGCAGGTAGATATTAAAAGATTGCCATCAGGATTAGAATATGAAGAAATTATGGTCGGCTCTGGTGCAATGCCTTCAGAGGGAAAAAAAGTCAGTGTTCATTACATCTGGAAAACTGAGGACGGTGTGATTATAGAGAATACATACGACCTTGGCAGGCCTCATAGCTTTACTTATGGCAGTGAAAGCACTTTAGAAGGGCTTACCGAAGGTATCCGCGATATGAAAAAAGGCGGCAAAAGAAAATTATTCATACCTCCGGAACTTGGCTATGGCGACAGAATGGTTCGCAACGTACCTCCCAACTCTACTTTGATAATGACTGTCGAACTCGTTGATGTGGAAGAATGAAAATAGAGCAGATATTACTTTTTGAGCGGGATGATGCCGAATGGCTTTATCCATTTTCTATTATGCACTGTTCATGGGAATTACGCTGTGGGGCACTGAAATTATACGAAAAAGTACAAGCTCAGCACCCTGAGGTAAATATCTTATACTCAAGTACAAGAAAAAGTCATCTCGCTTCATTTTTAAAAAGACATGATATAGAGAGCCAGAAAGTAGTGAAAAAAAATACTTTTTCATTATTTTCTCAAATTTTGCCTGACAGCTCGCTTTGGCAGGCAATAGAAGATAATTACAGAGAGCTATTTGGCAAGGAAGAAAAAGCTGTGATATTTGTTGGCAGCGGTCTTCCATTTGCCTGTTATATGCCCGCATCAGAGATGGTGAATCCCCGCGATTCAGATATTGATTTTTTCCCGAAATTTATAACTGATTTTGGCGATCGTTTCACTAAGATAGATATAGGTGATGTCAAAATTTTGAGATATTTATGGGATGCAATAGATCATAATGCCTATCAGATAAAAGATGATTCAAGATTTTTTAATTTTGACTCTGACCAGGAATATTTTAGCAATACTGATAGCTTTTTTGTCAATAAAGGAGCTATATCTATTGGCGATAATGTTAGGATAAGTCCTTCTGTAGTAATTGATGCCGAAGAGGGTCCTGTAATTATCGGCAATAATGTTAAGATAATGCCCCAGGCAACAATCTTAGGACCTTGTTTTATTGGCGACGATACGGTAATCAAAGTAGGGGCAAAGATATATGAAGATACTTCTATAGGTGAAGTCTGTAAAGTGGGCGGAGAGATTGAAGCTACTATAATTCATGCTTATTCGAATAAACAACATGATGGGTTCCTGGGGCATTCTTATATATGTGAATGGGTGAATCTGGGGGCTGATACAAATAATTCAGATCTGAAGAATACTTATGGAGATATTTCTGTTCTTATCAGAGATAATGAAATAGATACCGGTAAGATGTTTCTCGGTCTTTTATGCGGAGATCACTCGAAAAGCGCTATCAACACTTCGTTCAACACAGGAACAGTAGCAGGAATATGCGGTATATTTGTACATGAGGGATTTCTGGCAAAAAATATTCCATCTTTTGCGTGGACTGGCAGAAAGAACAGCCCGATATACAAGTTAGAAAAAGCATTAGAAGTAGCGGCAAAAGTTATGAGCCGCCGCAATAAGCAACTTCTTACCGAAGAGATTGAACTTATGAAAATGGAATACGAAAAGATCTCATCCAAATAACTATTGATTTTTACAACTGCTGTAACATCTTCCTGGCTCTCGGTATAAAATTACTGTTGGGGTATTTAGCTATAAGTTCTTTAAAAGCATTTTTCGCATCATTGATCTGTCCGGAACGTATCAGACACTCAGCTATCATCAATTGAGCATTGTCGAGTTTTGATGATTCTCCAGCAGAGCTTACCTTCTTAAAATAATTGATCGCTTTGCCATATTGCTCCATACCGAAGAAAGACTCCCCAAGCCAATAATAGCTGTTAGAAAGTATCTGCTGATCAGTATCAGATTTTACAATATCAGAAAATAAGGCTATTGCTTCGTTGAACCTTCTGTTCTTAAAATGAGAAAAAGCAATGTTATATTTCTCTTCTCCGGCAATATCATTAGTTTCATTTACCTGAATATTTGTATTATTATTTTCGTCAGTAATTGTTGTGTTTGGATCAGGAGAGGTATAATTAACTGGCTTAACCGTAAAAGATTTATTATCTTTTGGCTTAGTAGTGTTAGTCTTTCTTTTGGGATTAGTTGGTTTTGTTGCGGGTTTGCTTTCCCTGGCTTTTTCATCAGGCAGGATTATATTATCTGCTGGTTTGCTCTCGCTTGAAGTTTTGGTAACTTTATTGGTTGTGGGGTCGCCCGTCTCTGGCAAAGGTTTGCTGCCGGACATATCATA
>CAYQTZ010000308.1:0-3945 GCA_964420565.1 uncultured Hyphomicrobiales bacterium | reverse complement strand
TAGAGCCGGAATCATTATATCCGCAAAAACCGCCTACACGATAATCTCCTACTAATGAACCTGTGCTGTATGAGTTTGTTATTGTTCCTGCTGAATTATAACCAACAAATCCACCAATATAATCATCGGATTCTGAAATATCTGTTCTTGAATAGCAATCATCAATACGTGTATCTGATAAATTTCCAACAAATCCACCAATATAATCTGCATTAGTTACTGCCATTGAAATACTCATATTGCTTAATGATTCTTTTATGTATGTTTCACTATTGTAATAATTGAATATTTTGCCTATAAAACCACCAATATTATTATATGCGTTACTTAATACAATTTCACCGGAGCACTTATTTTTGTCTATATAAACATAAGAATCATCTAAGAAAAAATTACCATAAGCTCCTCCAATGTATGAAGAAGAAGAAGTGCCATAATCATAAATATTAACGTTGCTAATTATATTTTCAAAATAAAGTTTACTTATTACCCCCCTTACGTAACCAATTACACCCCCAACATAATCTATGCCTGTAACGGTTCCTGAAATATTGCAGTTCTCAATGTTCAAATCATTATAAGAATTGCTAATACCCACATAGCCGCGAGGATATGTCGCCCCAGATAAAATTCCTACTTTTTGATTACCAATTATTTCTGCATTTTCAATATTCAGATCATGTATATAGGCAGAACTTCCTAGACTGCCAAAGATGCCGGCACAAGTAGAATTTGGGCGATTAATATAAATATTGGATATTGTTTGTCCTTTGCCATCAAATTCACCGCTGAAACTGATTAAATGATTATAAATATTATATACACCAATAGGCTTCCAACCCATTGCTTCATCAGGAGTGTTAGGATTATCGTCATGATCACCGAAGTACCAGTACTCAGAATCGGAGGCATCTATATCATTATCAAGTTCGAAATCTTCAACCCAGTAAGCAGGGTTTTCCATCAGCCATCGAAGCTCACATAGATCAGAAATATTAATAAGTCCATCTCCATCTGTATCTGATGGTTCCTGATAACATTCATAAACAGTAGTAAACTCCCAAATATTTGTTTCATCTAATTCAGTGTTTCCATCTTTGGCAATTACTTTCCAATAATATTTGGTTTCATAGTCTAAGCCAGATGTTGATGTATAATAAGTATTATTACTACTATATTCTATAACAGGATCAGACAGGTCAGAATTCTCTGATATTATAAGTTCATAAGAATCTGCTTCGCTATGAGCTCTCCATTCAAAATCATATTCAATTGGCTGGTATTTAGATTTATGATATGGTTTTTTTAGTGTAAAAAAGCTTCTGTTGTAAGGAATAGCAAGAGATGTAAGCTCAATACCATTACAAATTTTTCCAATAACTGCAGTTTTTTCGTTTGTCAAATCAATAATACCGAGAAAGCTATCAAAATAATCTATTCCAAATGCTGCAATAATTAACAGATCATTCTCGTGGTCATATTCCATATCCTGAGCGTCGGAAAGATCATATCCTATATCAAATAGTTCAGTAAACTCACCTGTCGTTTTGTTGAAGCGTCCTATTTTATCTGAATTAATATCAATTGAGTAAAGATTTCCATCGCTATCAGCAGCCAAGCTAATAAAAGTCCTGCTACTATTGCTTCCAATTAATGATAAATTTCCGTTAAATGGATCAATTAGATATAATTCATAGTTATTGATACCATATAGTAATCCAGAGCTAACATCAAAAGCCAAACCATTAATAGTTGTTTCTAATGTATTTATTACAGTTCTTGAACCAGTATTTGAATTTACTTTTATGAAATTTCTTGTATCATATTCAAAAGCATACCACTCGCCATCAAACCAGGTACCTGCTGAAAGAAAGCTTTCATTATTCTGAGATTGTATAAGACTTATATTTGCAATATTGTCAAAGCTAAAAGAAATTGGTCCTTTATCATATTCGTTTTCCGGATCGATATAATTATATCCGTAAGAGAGATCGCTTGAGAAGTTATTGACAACTAAAGATATTGTCATAGAAGAACCTATTGCAATTCCTTCATCGCAGCTTAGCTCGAGTTCAATATCGAATATTCTAATATCGCTTATATCTTCATCAATTTCAATATAAACTGAGCTGATCGTTTTGGTCTCATCACTTCCTATAGAAAAACTACCACTACCGTTTACAATACTAATATCATCGTCATCGCAGGATATTTGATAACTCAACATATCGCTGCCATTCAAAGGATTGAAATTTTTAATTTTATATGAAATATCAATTCTTTCACCGGGATCAAAGACTCCGTTATCATTATTATTTGTAAAAGTCATATCGTTTATTAATTTTAGATCATCAGGGATTTCAGCATCATCTGTTGATAACGCTTCGTACATATCTATTCTGCCATAACCAAGCCAATTTTCATAATCAGGATTCCCATCTGATATGTTTGCAGCACTACCAAGGAATTGCTGCAGTAATTCATCTACCGTCCAATCATCTCTAAATGATTTCAATAAAGCAAAAGCACCTGCTGCCAATGGCGATGCCATTGATGTGCCTTGAAAATTTGAATAAGAATCTTCGGGTACCGTACTGTAAATAGAAGTGCCAGGGCTTGCAATATCTACCCAAGCACCATAATTAGAAAAACCTGCTTTTTCATCATCGGAATTCGTAGCTGCTACAGCAATAACTCCAGGGTATGCTGCAGGATAATGATATATTGAGTTATTATCATTCCCGGCTGCAGCAAATATCACAATATCTTCATCCAGAACATAATCAATTACATTTTTTGTATATGAACTATATGAAGTTGAGCCAAAACTACAATTAATAACATCCACACCCATATCTGCAAGGTATGTTAGTCCTGAGCTTATGTTATATAATAGATTCCCTGAATCATTATGACTATGTTTTGTGGGCAAGAACTTAACATTCCATGAAACAGATGCAACTCCGTTATCATTATCCGTAACAGCGGCAGCAATTCCTGCAACATGTGTGCCATGGATGTTATTTGTCGATCCATCAGGATCATTATCAACAGTACCGTCGTATGTATGGAAGTTCCATCCGATGAAGTCATCAATTTTTCCGTTGCCATCGTCATCAATATCATTAATATCATCAGGATCGAAGACCCATTCGCCATCTATATATTCGATAACAACTCCATCTCCGTCGGTATCTTCTCCGAGATTCTGGTATAAATTTTCAACGAGGTCAGAATGGTGCCACTCTGTTCCTGAATCACAGATACCTACTACGACTTCCGTGTTACCGTTCTCGCCTTTGTGAATATCCCAGGCACCTTCGCAGCCGATATGCTCCAGACACCATTGGTCATCGTATTCAGTATCGTCAGGTATGTCAGTTGTAAAATAAAAAAATGACGGCTCAGCAAATTCTATACTTGACAATTTATTAAATCTTTTTACCATCTTTTTTACATCAATCTCAACATCAAATTCAATCATGAAAAATTTGGTCAGTTCAATTCTCTTTTCTGTGCGAGGGCATATTTTATTCAGAGGATGGAGCTGAGTAATCTTTGAAGCTGGAAACACAGCAAGTATTGAATCAACATCACTCAAAGGGAGGTAAATGATATTATGATCATTGAATCCCTCAGGGATATAGTTCATCGCATCATCAGTTAATTTGATGATTATTTTTTGATCTTCATAATCTTTTCTGTCAATAACTTTGTAATTATCAGTTATATCTGTTTTCGAAAGGTTTTCGTGTTGTAAGAGCTCATTTCTGTTTTCAATGTCGTGTCTTTCGTGATCATAGTCAAAGTCATATTGGGCAAAGCAAGGTGAAATAAGCATGCAAATAAATAACAAATGGATGATTAGTGTCCTATACATTATGCAAATCCTGATATATATTTATAATACTTTTATGACGCCTTCGCAAAAAGTCCAATATACTC
>CAYQTZ010000307.1:0-3952 GCA_964420565.1 uncultured Hyphomicrobiales bacterium | reverse complement strand
TTTACTATTCTACAATATACACATCCTTTTGTTAATATCCATGTGGGGCATTATACCTACTCACACTCACGCACAAAAATCACCATATTTTGTGCATATCTAAGTACACATACACAACGGTTGGGCATGACTAACATTCCTTAATAATTGAATAAATTTCTTGCAATTATCGTGTTTAAGAATTATATTGACCTCTGATATAGGTAATATGTAATAATATTAAGGTCATTTATGCTCGAACCACTTTTCAATTCAAAAAACAAAGAGAATATCCTATTGTTTCTATCTCTTAGGGGTGAAGGATACCCACGAGAAATATCCTCTTATTTTGGCTCTGATATAAGCCCGATACAGAACCAATTGGAAAAGTTAGAAAATGGGAATATCCTCAGCAGCAAGCTTGTCGGCAGAACAAGAGTTTATACTTTCAATCCTCGCTATCCTTTTTTGAAAGAGCTAATGGCACTATTAAGAAAAGCTACGGAGTTTCTCCCAGAAGAAGAAAGGAATAGATTGTTATTGGTAAGGAAGCGGCCCCGCAGGAAGGGGAAACCGTTATGAAAAATGTAGGGGAAATGGATATAGGTGAATTAGCTGCTTATGTCTGCTCTCATCTTTATTCGCAAGGTATTAAATGCGTACTTTCAGGGGGAGCATGTGTCAGTATTTACTCTGACAATCGTTATCAATCGCAAGTCATTGACTTCATTGAAAATTCATCAACACCAAGAAAATTATTAACCGAAGCACTTTCGAAGATTGGTTTCTACGAGGAGAATCGCTATTACAAACATGAGCAAACCGAATTGTTTATAGAATTTCCTGCCGGCCCGTTGTCAATAGGTTCTGAACCTGTAAGAAAAATAAATGAAATTACATTTTCTACTGGAAAACTTTTTCTGCTTAATCCAACAGATAGTGTTAAAGACAGGTTGTGTGCATATTACTTCTGGGATGATTATCAATCATTGGAGCAAGCAATTATGCTATCACGATACTGTGAAATAAGTATTGAAGAAATCGAGAGATGGTCGATAGCAGAAGGCATGATTGAGAAATTTAAAGAATATCGGGATAAAACTATTAATATTTGATATGGAGATATTGCTGATAAATACTAAAAGTAAATGAGAATCAATAATTTGGCTCTTTGGCTTTTTGTATTAGGGACTTAGAAATTAAAAACTATGATGCCCGGCATTCTCATAACACCGGGCATCAAGATTTGTTTTCTATTTACTAATTACCAGCAACCTACTCACACTCTTTCCATCTACGACCATCTGCAGATTATAGACTCCGTTTGCAAGTCTGCTGCCGTCGAAGTTTATGGTGTGAATACCTGCCGTCATGTCAGCTTCAGTCAGGATTTGAATAAGCTGTCCAGACATCGAATATAGCTTAAGAGATACGTAAGATTGATCTTTGACTTGATACTCTATCACCGTCTCGCCTGTGGTTGGGTTGGGCTTGCAGGTGAGCAATATTTCATCTGTCTGAATGCTTGATTGAATAACAGCTTTAGCCATCACAATATCTTCGGTATTATAAACAAGATACTCTTGGTTTTGGCTTGTTCTCAATGAATGAATATTGGTGAGTTCAATTTCATGGCTCATAGCCGATTCTTTATCGAAGACCATAGCTTTTAAGCCCTGAAGCTGCCTTGCACCATCAATGTCTTCCGTCTGGTCATTGTCTCCCCAAACTGTTATAGCGGCTTTGCCATTATGAACTTTGCCGCTTCCAACAAGGACGTTGTTGGATGTCCAGATTCCGATCTCTGAGCCGTCTTTTATACCTTCTGCGTGGATTATTAATGTCATATTTTGACCTGTGCGGATAATATCTGGTAAGATCAATTCGGCTTCAGGTGTAAGTATCCTATCACCTGTCTGGACTTTTCTCGGACTTCCATTTGCAAGATAAGTTAGCTCGTCATAAGATGTCATATATACTTGATACCCACGACCTGGAATCATTTGATCTATATTGTTGATACCAAGAGAAGGCATATAGATATTTCCTAAGTAATCTTTACATAAAAGCATATTATCTGCAATATCTTCAAGAGCTAATTCAATATCTATTTCGCTATTTCTAAGATAAGAAGTTATGTGCCAGCCAGAATTTAGTTCATAAGTGTAAGTTGTAGGATCAATAAGTTGTCCAGTAATATAAAGAGTGGATGATTCTGTCATATATATTTTGTATCCCTTTTCAATATCCCATGTATCAATATTATTTATGTTTAGAGAAGGCATATAGATATTTCCTAATACATCCTTCATAATCAATATATTATCTTCAATTTCTACCATAAGTGTTTCTACATCATTATCCTCTGGCTCAACATACTTTGACATAATAGACCAGCCACTGGGCAATTCAATCGTTTGAGTTACTTCATCTATTGCTGTGAAACTACCAAGAAATGTTATACCATCTGCTGTATAGGCGGTAGGTCCTGATGTTACAGTGAATTGAGCAGGAATATCTTCACCCAGTTGCCCATCCCATGCTTTTAGGACGTAATACTCACCGTAAGCATACCCGTCTTTTTCATCTGTATAAGTATCATCGCCCCATACTGTTATTGACATATTCTCACCGTCCCAAATACTATATCCAGCACAAGTTAATTGATTATTATCATCTACATAGAAAGCCCCGATAGCGTCGCCATTGGCAAAATCTCTATCGCCAATAGTTGGGTCAATATTAGCAGGAACTACTATTGTAGAGTTATTCTCTGTCTCGTCTGCGAATATCCATGGGCATTCCTGAAACTGTGTTTCGCCTGTTTCAAAGCTTCGCACTTGCGACCAATCACTTTTGATATCACCCTTTGAAGCTCGAATCCGCCAGAAATATTCGGTATATTCTTCGAGTCCTGATAGGTCATATTCTGTATCTGTTGTATTGGCATCAACAATAGTAGAAGCAAAGCTTGAAGATATAGAGAGCTGCACGTCGTAGCCTGTTGCATTAGACACTGAATTCCAGTTCAAAGTTAGAAATGTATTTTGTTCTGTGGTATCATCTGATGGTGAGACTAAGACTGGAGCATCTAATGTCAGAATTTCAGTTTCGAAGTTCCATACAGATGACCAATCGCTTTCTGTATCATCATTTGTAGCTCGCACTCGCCAGAAGTATTCGGTGTATTCTTCAAGTTCTGTTACGTTATGATCTGTATCTGTTGTACTTGCATCAACGAAAGTAGCTAAAAAGTTTGAAGATGTGGAGAGTTGCACATCATAACCCGTTGCTCCGCTTACTGAGTTCCAGTCAAGTGTGAGCGAGATGCTTTGATCTGTTGCGTCGTCTGAGGGTGAAACTAATACTGGTTTTGATAGATTTGTCCTAAATATCCATACAGATGACCAGTCGCTATCGATATTCCCATCTGTTGCTCTTACCCTCCAGAAGTATTCGGTATCTTCCTCAAGACCTGACACATTATAATCTGTATCTGGTATATTTTCATCAATTATTGTAGATGTAAAACTACTCGTTGTTGAAACTTGTAGGTCGTAAGAAGTAGCATCCATGACAGAATACCAATAAAATTCTACTGAAGAGAGACTTTCAGTGGAATTATTTGTTGGTAAGACTAAAGTAGGTGTATTCAATTTCTTTCTGATGCCAAGAGAATGATACCCACCAGCAGAAATATATGACCAGTCTTCTTCATCACCGATTTGTATTGGCTCGAAAATATTTGTTGTGCTTTCATTGCCGAGCTGGCAATATTTATTATCACCCCATACCCATAGCGTACCATCTTCTTTGATAGCCAATGTGTGATAATAACCACAGGATACTTGTGCCCAGTCGTTACCATCACCTACTTGAACTGGTTCATTTCTATTTGTATTTGTTCCGTCGCCAAGTTGTCCACGATAATTATCACCCCATGCCCAGAGTGTACCATCGGTTTTCATCCCCA
>CAYQTZ010000306.1:636-3957 GCA_964420565.1 uncultured Hyphomicrobiales bacterium | reverse complement strand
GTCATGTTCATTGCGGCAGTTTTGCCTTGTTGGTGAGCGGTTCTCCAATGCTCTATTCTGTGTAGCTCTCCGGTTCGCCAATCTTTATAGCGGGCAATATCGCCAGCGGCATAAACATCGGTAGCCACGCGAAGATATTTGTCAACGTCGAGAGAGCCCTCCTCGTTGGGCCTTACGTTTCCGCTGATGTCGGCATTGGGTTTCGCACCAACTCCGATGAGCACAAGATCAGCTTCTAAAGTTTCTCCACTGTCTAATACTATTTGCTCTACGGTGCCGTTTCCTTTTATCTCGATAGGTTTTTTGCCGAGTTTGAATGTAACTCCCTTTTCTTCGTGAGCATTTTGGAAAAGCATACCTATCTCAATACCAAATAAATTCTCGAAAGGTACCATTTCAGGAGCGATAATCGTTACTTTATTGCCTCTTTTCGTCAGAGAATCTGCTACTTCCATAGCAATAAAGCTAGCTCCAATTATTCTGATATTCTTTTTAGATTTCTGTGCTTCAATTAGCTTTTCGGCATCTGCGAATGATCTCAGATAAAGAACATTTTCAAGGTCAGCACCAGGTATATTCAATTTCACAGGCGAACTGCCCGTAGCTATCAGTGCCTTGTGGTATGCAGTAGTTCCCTTAGAGTGAGTTATTTGATAATTCTCAGTGTTAATATTAGAGACGCGTGTACCTAATACAAGTTCAATCTTGTATTGGTCATAAAAATCTTGAGAGCGCAAAGGCATCCAATCTTTGGGAGCTTCGCCTGATAAATAATCTTTGCTTACATTGGGACGGTCGTAAGGAAGTTCATTCTCTTCACTTATCATGATTATCCTGCCATTGAACTGGTTTTGCCGTAAGGTCTGAGCTGCTATATTTGCTGCGGCACCACCACCAATTATAGCAAAAATATGGTCTGATCCAGGTACCTGAGGAATTGTCATTTCGGGTATTTTATACCCTTTATAATCTTCAGGAATTTCAATTACAAGATCGTTTCCTCGCTCGACAACTTCCAAAGATGGGATATCATCAATAGCAGGACCTTCGAGGGCTTGGCCGGATTTAGCACAGAATGCGGCATGATGAGCCGAGCAAACTATGCGATTGTTATGTATAACACCATCTTTCAAAGCTACGCCATAGTGATTGCAATTAGCATCCACTACGTAATATTTATCTTCAATACGGCTAAGCAGGAGTTTATGATCTCCTGCTTGTATTTCTTTCATCTCGCCGTTTTTGAGATCGTTTTTATTTCCTATTATATATTCTTGGATCATAATAAGGTTTATCCCTGTTTTTCTTTAATCATAATTACTGCTGAAGGGTCAAGAACTCTGAAAGTAAATGATTCTGTGAAATACAGATCTACATTCTTCGCATCGTGATGCTGGTAGCCGATAGAAATATCATTACCAAGAGTGAATTTAAAATCGCCTCCGCGTTCAGTCAGTATCAGAGTGTCTTTTATGTTCTGAGTAAGTATGACCTGTCCATCAATTAGCTCTCTGAGTTGCTTTTTCAATGGATAGCCTGTAAAGAAGCTTGAGATTTTTTTCCATTTCTCAGTGTTCATCACCAAAGTGTAAGGACCGTTTACATGGCTGTCCACTAAAGTAAATACAGCTTGATTGATAGCTTTAATAAAGCTTTCGGGTTTATTTTCGTAATGTAGTGGTTTGTGCCCTGAACTATTAGCTATACCTTCAATGGCTGCCTGGTCAAGACCATAATAGATGGCATTTTCCTCGAATTTTGCAATTTTTCTTGCAGCATTTTCTAAATCCTCAAATTCAACTTCTTCGGAACCGCGTAAAAGGTCGTCAGAATCCCAGATATTAATTTTGAAAGGCATACGTATCTCTACGAGTGGCTTTACGTTACGAATACCGATATTAATGTCGTCATCTTTTTGCTTTTGGGGTATAGTGAGTTTACCAAGATTAACAGCAGCAAAATCCCAGCCATAAGGACCTTCTACATCAACGAATTTCCTTGCTGATAATACGTTATTAAAAACATCTTTAGCTGTTTGATTTATCTCCTCCCATGCTTTGATATTGATGGGAGCTAATTCTTTCTTTAAAATATCCATACTTTTGCTCCTCTGATTATTATTTGATTTTTCTAATTCCCAGATCAGACATACCTTGCGAAAGAGTATCTTCTGACCCTTCGATCCCATCGTCGTGTTCTTCAAGCTCTGTAATATCTTTTTCTGTAAAAAGATAAGTCCTCATGTGATTTTCCCATCCTGGCATATTTCTGCGTAGCCATTCCAAGACCATGCAGGCGTGCTCTATCTCCTCGTCGCGATTATGAGCGAGTATGGCTGCGAGTTTTTCATCTTTCGAGTTATCTACTCGCTGTTGGTACCAGTCAACTGCTTCAACTTCTTCTTTTAAGCTATTGAGAGCCCTGGTAAAATCGCGGGTCATTTGACTCAGCTCTTCTGTTGGTTCGTGATAATCTGACATTATTTTCACCTTTCTACGAATTAAATAAAATAGATTATTTGGATTTGTCTCTTATTTCCTCTAAAGTTTTCGTGAATTCTTCTTTTTTCTGACCTACTTTTTTCTGCAGATTGCCAAGCATTTCTTCGAATTGACCCTCTCTAAACATAAGGTCTTCGTCTGTCAATTCAGAAAATTTTTGCTTTAGCTGTCCTTTTGCTACTTTCCAGTTGCCTTTTAATTCATCAATATTCATAATTTTTTCCCTTCTTTAATAATTAATAATATATTATAGTATTGAAATGATCAATCTGCGTCACTTCAATATATTGTTTTCGATTTATTTATATTTAATACCGCATTTGTCTCATACCGGCTAATTTTTACCGGAATAGGTGTTAATCCGATATGTATTTTTTTTCGTCATATACAAGTAAGACAGATTTAGTCCGAGTATATTGTAATTATCTGAATATTTTCTGATATGGAGAGATTTTTTTATAAAATTGGCTCAAAGGATATGAAAATTTAGAACAAGAATTCCTGACTCAAAAAATTGTTTTCTTAAAAATTTCCGTTTGAAAGTATTAACTGTTTTTTATAGCGGTCGGCGGTCAGCATTCAGCGTAAGAGTTTGATAACATTAGACTTCCCCTCTTGGTAAGAGGGGATCGAGGGGTGTTTGTGAAAAAATATATCCGATTTAATTCTTAATTCGTAATTTTTAATTCATAATTGATCCAACACCTCCTAACCCCCTTTTGCAAGAAGGGGACTTTCATCTTACTTCCCTGCTTTGTAAGAGCCGATCGAGGGGTGTTTGTGAAAAAATATATCCGATTTAATTCTTAATTCGTAATTT
>CAYQTZ010000306.1:0-536 GCA_964420565.1 uncultured Hyphomicrobiales bacterium | reverse complement strand
TTAATTCATAATTGATCCAACACCTCCTAACCCCCTTTTGCAAGAAGGGGACTTTTATCTTACTTCCCCTCTTGGTAAGAGCCGATCGAGGGGTGTTTCCATTTTATAGCTTTCAGCGGTCGGCGGTTTGTAGGAATCACGCATGCGTGTTCCCTACGGTTTTCCCCTCATTCCCAAACTCCGATTCACCTTCAGTTCTCATTCCCAAACTCCGATTTGGGAATGCAATTATTTACATCCATGTAGCGATCACGTATGCGTGTTCCCTACGGTTATGGGAGCTTGGGGCTGGTAAGAAAATAAAACGATCCAGGTGCAACTTGGACAGAAATGATCCTTACCAAATCGGAATTTGGTAAGGAGGGAGCACATAGGACTTCCCCGCTTGTACCCAACAGGTTTTATGGCACGAAAATAATCATTTATTTAAACTTTTTATACCTCGCCTCCTTTAATATTCTAAGATACGACCTATAAGGGGGATAGGGAATAACAAAGTGATCAATCCTTGATATCAACGTATCCATTACGTCCTG
>CAYQTZ010000305.1:0-3964 GCA_964420565.1 uncultured Hyphomicrobiales bacterium | reverse complement strand
TTACTTGGCGGGGCAGCAGAAACCCAAGCAAAAGCACGTTCGATAACCCCAATAGAGCAATCTGTAATAAGAGGTATGATAGAGCATGCACTATCGGATCTGAGGAACGCCTGGCGTTCTATTACCGAAATTAGCTTTAAATACCAACGGTTAGAAATGGAAGCTGATTTCGTTCAGATAGCTCCTTCATCAGAAATTGTTATCGTCATATCGTTTGATGTAAATATAGGAGTTCATACTTACTTGATGAATCTCTGCTTCCCGACTTTTGCTTTAGAAGAAGTTCTGGCTCGACTCAACAGACAGCAGGTTACTACATCGGTTTTGAATCAACCAACTGCGCGGCTTAAAGAAAATTCTGAAATAATGCAACAGCAGATGTCCAATACATATCTGCCCGTTATAGCCGAACTTGGCAAAGCAGCTATTACTGTAGGCGAGCTTATGGAGCTTCAGATCGGCGACGTAATTAAACTTAAAAAAAGAATAAACGAAGAGATTGAAGTGATAATAGCAAACAAACGCAAATTAGCAGCTAGGCCAGGAAGTATTGAAGGCAAAAAAGCATTAAGGATTACAAGGCCTTTGACCGAAGAAGATTTAGTAGAACAAGATATTAGTTATAAAGGAGAGGAATAAATCATGTCAATGACCCAAGAAGAAATTGATGCTCTGATCAACAGTGGTGGAATGGAAGAGTCTCAAGGGGATTCAGATGCGTCAGGCGATTCATCTGATGATGTAGAAAATAGTCTCACCACAGAATCGCCAGATTTCCCCGAGATGGATTATGGCGGCGAGGGTACTATATACTCTCCTTTGGATCCAAAACTGGAGCTTCTCTATGACCTTCAGCTGCCGGTTTCTATCGAGCTCGGCAGAACCAATATGCTGATCCGGGATATACTCCGACTCGGCAGAGGGTCCGTTATTGAATTCGACAAACTCGTAAGCGAACCTGTTGATGTATTGATCAATGGCAAAAAAGTAGCCGAAGGCGAAGTAGTTGTTATCGATAAGCATTTCGGTATTCGCATCACTACACTTGTTGACCCTGCTGACAGATTGCGTGCGGGCAAAAGATAAACCAAAGGAAAATAATGATAGACAATAATTTACTCAATGCATTCCTAAGTATGGGCGCCATAGTTTTGGTGCTTATCACATTTTTGTTCATTCTGAAAAGGATAGCGAAACGCAAGCAATCAGGCGGCTCTTCATATGACATGAAAGTAATAGCACGTATGCCATTACAGCAAAAATCCCAGATAGCAATAGTTGATGTGCAGGGGAAAATATTTTTGCTCGGGCTTACCGAACAAAACGTTAATCTGCTGGCGGATCTTTCAGAAGACAAAACATTTATTACAAAAAATGAAAATTTGGAAAATATATTCCCTACTTCAAATTTAAAAATGCAGGAAAGTCTGAAGAAAGCAACATCAAGTAACGAAATGCTTAATAATGATCTTTCCTTCAAAGCATTCATTAAATCTACTTTTGACAGAAAATAAAATATTTATTAATATTACGGTCATGTTAATTATAATAGTAAACAATCGGGGATGATCGCTCCATGCGAAATTTCTGTTAGTTAGACTAATTGAGCTATGACCTGTACTTGACTTGAAAACTACCATTGAACAGGAGTTTCAGCTATAACCTCTACTGTTCTGCTGTAAAATCTACCTTCCGGCAAGGTGTTATCATATATCTCAACAGATTCTCCGAGTCCGATGATCTCATCAGGCTCAACATCTAATATGTTTGCTAAAGCATTTGCCCTTTCTAAAGAGAGTTTTTGATTATAATCATCATCTCCCATTCGGTCAGTGTAACCCGTAATTATTATCTTTTTACTCTGTAGTAACTGGGAATTTATAATATTGGCTATTCTTTCATTATTCTTGTCAATCTCAGCTTTGTCAAAATCGAAGAGTATCAAACTGAATCGGTCAATTTTTTTATCTTTCACCCTATTTTCTTTCTTTTTAGCTATTGTAATTTGCTCCAGAGGGAGTTCTGTATCTGCAGAAATCAGCTCATTGCCGTCGCTATCAATCATTTGGAAATTAATATATAGAGGTGTATCAAATTTAGGCATATGCCTTTTATCATCATCAATATACCAATCAACACTTTCTGGCACTGGAATATCGCCAAACAAGCTTTTCTGAACCATACGCTGCTGATAAACATTGATAACCCATTTTTTTGGATTAATAATTCCTATACTCTCAGGATAAAAACGAATAATGGGAGGAGTAGCAGTTTTTAGAGTGTCGAATAATTCTACCGGAGCAATTATTTCCCATGTATCGGAATCAATCTCAACGCGTCGATTCTCTGCTATGCCATCATCCTTTGTGATGTTAGATGGTTTTTCGGGTAGATTTCTGACGGCTATTTTTATCCTGTCAGATTTAATCTGCCAGATATTAGATAAATAATCTGCTACACTTCTTGAGCGTTTACGCGATAGATCCGTGTCATTTTTCTCGAATCCCTGACCAGAGTTGCAACCCGTTATAGTAATGTTTGCCTGAGGGTATTCATTCATTCTTTTGCCTATTATATTCAACAGATTATAATATGTATCCAAAGTGCCGCTGTCGTATAATTTACCGATAGAAAAATCTTTAACTTCTGTAGTGTCCAGCAGTTTATATCTTTGTGGAATTTGGGCGTCGCTGTGGGCAAAGAATATATAGTTAAGCAGCGGCTGAATTTTCTCAGATAGAATTTCCTCAATTTTTAGAGTTGCTTTGGGCAATTCTACGCTGTCTATTACTCCTACAGCCCTTATAGAAGCTCCTGGCAGTGGAGATATAGTATCTAAAGCAATTATCTGCGTTTCTTTATATAATAATGGCGTATATATAATGCCGATATTAGCAAGCAGGGAGCTTTTTGTCCAATCGCGTTCATCAATAAAATCAGTAAGCTGATGATCATAACCCACTTCAAACGACAATGAAAAAGTCTTTTCTCTGTTTAAGGGGAACTCAGCTCTAAGAGCAGTAGAAATGGCAAAGTTAATCTCATTTACATCGGGCAGCTCTCCCGAACTTTCATTTCGTATTCGTGAGTCAGAGTCAATGAATTTACCTCTGTCGGCAGGATTTGTTATCTCTTCTTTTTGAGAATAATTATTTGTTGTCAGATAGCCAAGTCGGAACCCTGCAAAAAGTGCCAAAGTAGATAAAAAGATATCATTGTTTTGATTATGTGTGTCATACAAATAATAACCAAGCATAGGCTTTAGGGCAAGAGAAGATAGAGTGGCATCAATAGTATGTTCAAATTCCCCGTTGTATGGCATAAAGTCCACGCTTATCACTTCCTTCTCAATTTTCGAGAGTAAGCCAGAATCATTATAATAGCCAGCTTTCGCGAGAAAAGAAAGTTTCTGATCAAACCTATATTCATATAGAAGTCCGAAATTCAAACCGAATCCGCTTCCGTTGCTAAATTCTGGACAGCAGTTTGGTACTCCCGGTAGATCAGAGAAAGAAGTGCTATGAAAATTAAAACCTGTACCCAAAAACAAACCATAACGGTTTGCTGAATAACTATTATACCCGGCAGTATCAGCCGCCGCTGTGGCTGAATATAGATTCAACCCAGATGCAGCTAAGAATATGAAATATACAAAAAGCTTTGAAATCATCTTTTTTCCAATTTGTAATAGACAAATGAAAAAAGTAGTAAAAGTATTTAAGATATGCAATATTTTTTTGATCAGCCAACCAATTAAGACCATTTATTAATCATAAAATCATCCAGCAAGCAGCACTTACTGACTTCGCTAAAATGAAAGTATATCTTTGATATATAATGTTTTACATACCATTTTTTTTCTATAAGAGCGTAAAATACGGTATTATCTTGTACTTCCCCAACTTAATAAACAACAATCAAGAATGATTGTATCGGTTATATTTAATGGAAACACCCCTCGATC
>CAYQTZ010000304.1:0-3967 GCA_964420565.1 uncultured Hyphomicrobiales bacterium | reverse complement strand
CAAATCTTCGTAACTTCATCAATCTTTCTAAGGGCAAAACGCCGAGGGCATAGAATAATGAGTATAGCCCTGGAACATCGTGTCCTTTTGAAGAAAAATAGACATCTCTGTCTTCGGACTCCAAACCAACAGTCATTGTGTTCATTTCTTCGAGGTATAGATAAACTACTATATCCATGGCACTTAAGCTGGAGCCGAGATGACCAGAGCCGGCTTTTTTCACTTCAACGAAAGTATTATAGCGGCACATATCTGCAAATAGCTGTAGTTTTTCATATCTGTCAATATTTGCACTTCTTATTCTGTCGAATTCCTCTTGTGGTATTATCCTTAGCTGCATTTTTTTTCCTTCATTTATTTAATATGGTAAATTATTCAATACCTTTTATTTAGAAACTCATCCGATGACTGGCAGTCATCGGATGAGTAAAAAACCAAAAAAGCTCACTTCTCCGACACCCTCCTCGTCTGTTCCTCTTTAATTGTCTTCAATTCATCAAGATGGTTGCGATACCAATTCACTCCCGCATATTTTTGATTGATCTTATATATCTCCGGTTTTCGTTCAAGCAAATCCAATATATCTTCTAAAGTGAATAATGGATCATTTGGATATAACTCCTCAAAGACTGCTTTGATAAAATCAAAATCCTCCTGATAATCTATTGTGAATCTATGCGACATGGAAAAATCCTGCCCGGTTTCCCAGCGGAAATTTCCTATTCTGAATTTCTTTTGGCGATCCCAGATGTAAGGTGTGGTATGCTCAAGTTCGAAACTTTGCTCGGCGTGCTTCCATGCTTTTTTCAATACTTTTATTGACATTACTTCAACGTCGTTTCCATCGGGATATGTGGGTGGATGCAGGTTGCTTACAAAATCATAAGTATCCTGATAATCTAAGTAGAATTGTATGACTTTGTCTATTACCTTTGGGTCTATCAATGGGCAATCCGATGGAATTTTTACAGCAATATCTGCTTCAAATTCCTTTGCTGCCTGATAATGACGGTCGAGCAGATCAGTTGGATGACCGCGATACATATTGTAATTGTTATCGATACATATCTTTTCTATTGGGTCATCTTCTTTCAGATGAGTAGTAGCTATAACCACTTTAGTAGGAATCTTTGCCGCAAGCATTCTTTCCATCTGTAAAGTGAGAATTGGCTTGTCAAGTATCTTTTTCAATATTTTTCCGGGAAGTCGGGTTGAACCCGTCCTTGCCTGGACAATGACCACTATATTCATAAAATCTATATTCTGACTTTTGTTTTATTTAAAACCCTGTTATTAACTACCTGACGTAATGGCTCAAATGGTTGGAATTTGAATAATTCCATTATCTTCTTATCGTGCTTGCTGTAAAGTAATTCGATGGCAAGATCGGCAATATTCTTTGCAGAAGTTCCACCGTTCTGTTTTGGGGTCAGCTTTCTTAGTTCATCTATGTCAACGTCGCAATATACTTTCTTGCCGAGTGCAAGCCCTGTATAAACCACAGTAGAATATCTGGTTATCAATACATCAGCATTTGCGATCATTTCGTGAGCGTTGCAGGCAGTGAATGTGATAGCGTTCGGAGCATATTTTTTTATCTCTCGGATAGCACGTCTCTTGTTTTCGTTTGGATGTAATTTGAAAATAAGTTGCTTTTTGTGTTTTTCGGCAATATCAGCAGCTTTTTTAATAAAAGCTCGACGATTTTCATGTTTATAAACTTCTCTCAAATCAGAAGTGGCACACAATACAAAATGTTTATAGGGAAAAGTGTTATTATAATACTGTGCATAATTGTCGAAATTTGGGATGCCCGTTACCTTGATCTTCTCTGGTCGAACTCCCTTGTTGATAAATAGCTCTTTATACCCCTCGCTTGCCACGCAGAAGTAATCATAAGCATCAGAAAGCCCCATCATGGAAGTAGATGCGAACCATCGGGGGAATTTAAAGTATTTCGCAAGATAATAGCGGAGGTCTTCAGGATCGGTCATCCCCTCCTGCACATGTATCACTTTTTTATTTTTAAGATTGTCGGGAAATATAAGATCAGTGCTTACAAGATAAAGGTCGTAATCATGCTTCTCGCCTTTATAATCCATTTTAAGACCATTATCTAAAATATATTCTTCCGTTGCTTTTTTAATAGGTACGGCAAGGGGAACGAAATCAAGCACACCTGTCGGAACGAGTCTGTCCATCCATCCATCTGTGTACATAGCGCTGAAATAGCAGTCATATTGCGAGAGATGCTTTGATATTTTATGCATCATTGTGGTACTGTTCAGCGTACCACCGACGAATAGTATTTTTTTCTTATTCTTGTTTTCAATCATTTAGAACTCATAATAAATATTCATTCTTTCATAGCTTGCAAATTAATCAAATAGAATAAAGAAAATATAAATTCAATATTAAGATAGTATGAATTTCATAAAAATTAACTAATTTTTAATATCACTTTTTATTCTATGAGTTAGCTGAACAGCGTTTCCATTTTTCAGGTCTATCTCCAAATCATTGTCAGCCGGCTTCAAATCCTGCCAGATGCTGGAGAGCAATTTTCCGATAAGCTGTTTTAGGGGAGCTTCATCTGCTTTTAGTTCTTCAATTTTGGTTAGGACTTCATCATCCGGATACTCATCACCTTCATAATGGCTCATCAATCCATTAATTATTAAAGGCATAACAACGTTTTTATCATCTTCAGACATACCAAATTTATCGAGCATTCCACCAGCTATTGTTTCAATTCCGATTCTGAGAAATTCTCGGGCATGATCCTGAAACTCAATATTTTTGAGATCATAACCAATACTTTGTATCCTGACAGTTTCTACAGTAGCTAATTCATTATTAATGATGCTTAGATTTCTATATGGGCATGGATAAGTAAGCAAAGAACCAGTTTGAATATCATAGATGAAATTGCCATTATCGAAGTGCTTCGAGCTTATATCCTGAGCATGAAAATGCCCGGTGAAGACGATCTTCAACCCAGCATCAGCCAGACGCCTGGCTCTTGATTCCCAATCCTCAATCACATAATCATTGAATATCTCTTTTTGTCCTTCAAAATGCTCAAGCAAGCTATGATGCATCATAGCAATGACAGTTATTCCAAGATCTTTTGCTTTGTTAAGATTTTCTTCTATCCATTGCATAGTGCTTTCCTTGATCCTGCCACCGACAACCGGCTTGCCCAACTTATAATTCTTATCATAGATACAATCATCAATTCCAAGTATCCACAAGTCTTTTTGAGGTTGGACTATATATGATAAGGAAGAAGCATCTCTGGTAAAAGCTTCGCTATAACCCTGATTCTTATATATTTCAGCAAAATCTTCCGGGCTTATACTTTCTGTTCTGTAGCAGGTATCTCCAGAATACATAACTGCCTCGGGATTGTTGATATCGTGGTTTCCGGGGATCACATATACTTTTTTTCCTGCTTTTTTGAGTTCGGACAGCTTTTCTGCAACAGTTTTGTGGGATAGCAACTCACCATCCTTTGTGAGATCGCCCGGAATGAGAATTATCCCGGAGTTTTCGTTTTTTAGAGATTCAAAAGCTGCATTAAGTATTGCGTCGCTTTCTGCAAGCATCTTTCTGTCGCCTTTTAGGTATTCATTAAAGCATTCACCACTGTTACCAAGAGCTGGGTTAAAATAGTGAAGATCGGAGATAACTGAGATGTTGAAAGTGTTGTTGATTGGGCTTTGTTTATTATTTTTTGCTGTTTGTTTATTAATTTTAGGCCTGCTTCACTTAAGAAGAAACGGTTTGGTTTTTTGCCAATCTTAACTACAAGTCCTAAGCTTACTAAGAAATCCAATTTGTTATGGAGAGTTCTTATTGTCTTGTCTATTGAGAAGGCGTTTTTCAGCTGCTTTACAGTAACTGCTACAGATGGGTTTGTTGCGTTGCTCTGCTTTAAAATAAACAATAATTGTAATTTTTCCAA
>CAYQTZ010000303.1:0-3983 GCA_964420565.1 uncultured Hyphomicrobiales bacterium | reverse complement strand
GAGCAGTATCGAAATCTCCTGTTATAGTTAATTGATCTGTTGTATATCCTTCGTATATACCAAGCGAACCATCAATAGTAGTAATACTACCTAAACCGAATCTATAATTAAATTCGTATTCGAAAGTTTCGCCGCCGAGAGCAGTAACATTAATAATCTCTGTCTCTCCATCGCAAATTTCACCATCACCAGCAAAGGCGATAGTAACAGAAGGATTTACATTATATTCAATATTTACTTCGTTAGATTCTGCAGCGTCGCAATATTGGCTGTAAGCATTTAATTTGAACAACCAATTGTCAATATTGTTAGCAGCAGATTCACCGACAGTGATCCAAAGTGTTTTAGTAGTGGCACCACCAAAGGTAATATCGCTAAAGTTTGAGCCATTACTAACGTCAGCCCAATCGAAACCACTAATATCTGGATCAACGCGCCATTGGTATGAAAGAGATTCACCGGAAACATTTGCAGTAAATGATGCTGTAAAGCTTGCACCATTATTTTCGCATACTGCAAAATTCACGGGTTGTGTTGTAAAGATAGGAGCTTCATAAACTCTTGTTAGTGAAGCAGTACCGGAGAAGCCGCCAGTGTAGCAATCTTCATCACGAACTGCTTTTGCAGTAAACTGATCACTTTCAAGATTTGTAAGATAATCGTTATAACCACCACCTTCATTAATAATAAGTCTTGAATTACCTTCTCCTGAGAAAGCAAATTTATAATTTCCACCCTCAGTAATTTCACTCCATGTAGAACCATTATAATGATACCATGTATATGAAGGTAAAGTAGATACACCACCGTCATAAGCAAAAGCATAAAAACTTATTTCATCATTATCGCACATTACTTCATTCTGTGGATTTGTAGTAAATGTAGGAGCACCGATAACGTAGATCTCTCTCGATACGCTACCAGTATTACCACCCTGTCCATTTACATCATAAGCATCAGTAAAATCGAAAGCGATTGTATAAACACCACCAACATTATTCCATTTTACGGCGATAGCATCATCGTCATTTGCAAATGGAGCATAATCTGTTGAAATTGGTTCATTTGAAGGTAACTGGCGATAATATGTAGGATCACCATCAGGTCCAGTCACACTCCACAAGTATTCAGCAAATTTCCAATGATCTGCTGGGCATGTTCTTACGTTACCAGCATAGAATTCATGAAAATCGTCTGAACAAGCAAATATTTCATTATCTAATAAGAATTCGTTGTGATCTGTTTTTGTGTCATCAACAACTCTATTATATTCAACGACTCCATCAATATAATTAGCTCTTGTCTTATACCAGATCATAGAGCCAGGAGTAGGAGAATCATCATCAATATTATAGGTAGATGCAGTATTAAAATCACCAGTTGTATAGTCATTAGGAACTGGTAAAGTAGTTACCGGCTGATATGGAGAATTCTCAAGAGATTCTACGATCTGAGATCCATGGACTGCTCTGATAGTATATGAATAGCAAATATTTTCGTTAACACCTGATTGGAATAAAAATTCTTCGTCTCCTAAAATTTCATCAAAACCAACATCGAAGGAAATGTCATTCAGGTTTATTCTATATTTTGTACATTCTTCACATTCTGTTGTTGTAATGTCAACCCATCTGCTCAAGAAATTTTGGTCAGTAAGTTCAATAGCGTGTAAATGTTCCACGTCGGGTGGAATCATAAGCATTGGAATTGGATTCAATAAAGCACTTCCAAGATCAGTATTATAATCATAATCAAATTGGTCGCCTGACTCAGAATCCATTTCAAAGACGGCAACATAATACTTCTCTCCTGCTGTCAAATCATTAATAATGATTGTAAATGCTTCGTCATCATCAGGATATGTTACAGTACCAGAAGCACCTTGATAACTATTAAAAACCACTTTTCCAGCGTCAATGTTATCAATGTCGCTATCTGTAAATGATACTTCTCCTTCTGATTCATCTGAGCTATACTCAGCACCAGAATATGAGGTACCATTTGCTGGTAGATGCGATGAATTATTTAAATTGAATGCTGATGTTCTCACAACAACAATAGCACCGTAAGCATCCTCACCTGAGAGCCACGTTACTGTAGCAGATGTCTTAGAGACATCATTAGCTGAAACCTGATATGCCGGATCTTCGGGTACGTCCGCAAAAGCAGAACGGCCAAGCACCAGCATAGCACTAATAAGTAGAATGAAGTACAATCGCCTAATCATTTTAAAACTCCTAAAATAGTTTATACAATTAAATTTAACTAAGTGTAATTTTTTTTCAATTTTTGAATTGTGTTGTTGTGATTTCATATAGACTCACATCATATTAGTAAATAATAATTATTTTCTTGCCAATTTATAAGATCAAACCTATTATGAACAATCCGATTTAGTATTCTAAATCTTTAGCTTTCCGTCAATTAGAAGCTATATTCAAGGTTTTATTTCAATTTTTAAGTCATTTATATTCCAAATTAAATAGCATAAATACGTCGTTACGCATTATTGCCACTAACAAATATAATTGTAATATCGCAAAAATAAAAGTTAAAAGTAAAATTATTCCCTTTTTTTGAAAAATTTATTAAAAATCTATTTATTCAATTTTCCCAATTATTGTTTCAGAATATTTTGAAAATCCATTTTCATTGATAGATCTCATCCTAATATAGTAATCAGTATTTTTTTCAATTCCGACAATTATAAATTTATCAGTATCACCAAATCTTATGGCATTAAAATTCGATAATTTATTACTGAAAAGATCATCTTTAGCAACATCTAATTCATAATTTTTGACATTATCAGGTTTTTCCCAATGCAATTTCAATCGTTTACCTCTATCTGTAGTAACCATCAGATTAATTGGAGGATTCGGCTGAGTTGTTACAGTCGCTTTGTTATTCTCTATAGTATTGAGATAATTAACTTTATCGTTTTCCCCATTAGCTTCAATAGCTAATAGGTAATAAGTAGTTGCATCTTTTAGGTTATTAATATTAAATCTTTTTGAATTCTCTGAAGAGATGATAAAAGTATGGGCATCTATTTTGGAAGTGTTGTGTAGATCATTGGTAGTATTGTAAGAAATACCATCAACTGGTAGTGAGGGCTCAATGCCTTCGCCAATTAGCAAATAGCTTTTTTCGCCATCACCTTTTTTATAAAGAACAAGCATACTATTTTTTTCAGGAACGGAGTTCTTTATTTTTTCTATTTGCTTTGCAGGCTCTAAAGCAAGAGTAGATACTTTATAAGGATCATTAGATATAATAGAATCTTTAATTATATACGTATCTATGGCATAATCTGTATTATGCTCTAAATTCGATACAATAAATTGTTCCGAAGTTAAGGCACCTTGAAAAATGACCATATTATTCTCACCAGTTTTACTATCTTCGTTTATCATTGAGTAATCTAAGGATGGCTTGTAAGTAAGCTCAATGCCTGGTGAAACAGGGGCGATATTTGATTCTCTTAATATTATAATAACACCTCTTCCTTCGTTTTCACTGCTGACCTTGAATTCTATCTGGTCAGTAGTTCTTTTTAATATTTCATATTTTATGCTGCTATTCTGAGCAAAAGAAATTGACGCTGCAATTATAAACAAAAATAAAACTAATAAATAGCTTTTACATCTGCAAGAATTATTTTCTATTTTTTTTCTTATAGTCATATTTATTTATTATTAAATATTGGCATGCCGCCCCGCTGTGGGGCAGCATACCGAATAATAATATTAGAATAATTCCCATCCACCATTAACATAAACAAATGTTAATTTGTGGATAGCATTATAAACAGTAGCATCACCATTAAATGTGATATTATAACCGTCAGCATCAAGATATATATACATAATTGTACCATTCTCGGCGCCAACAGGTAAGGTAATATCAGCATTGTCTGTTGCAGTAATTGAAACGACTGAATAAACCAGATCAATACTTACGTCTGATCCAACAACCATTTC
>CAYQTZ010000302.1:0-3991 GCA_964420565.1 uncultured Hyphomicrobiales bacterium | reverse complement strand
ATAGAAAGGTTGTTTTTCGGAAATTCTCTTGAACTTTTGAATATCATATTCAGATAAGCTGGACGAAGGGGTTTCCTTAACTAAAGATTGTGTAGAGCTTTTGGGAATAAATAGCCCTGCCATGCCCAAGCCGCGTGCTTCGGGGGTACGGTTGAAGAAATTCTTCTGGCGGAGCACATCGTTCATCATATCATCATATAATGAGATAAGATTCCCACTTGTAGTAGTGTCTGTGTACATCACTTTCAGCTCGTCGTGAGTATAGATATCGCCTTTGCTCTTGTTTGATAGATTTTCTGTTATGCCTTTGTCATCTCTTGAAACAACTAATGCAATTATCTGGTCAGGGATTGAATCTATACCGTCTGGCCTTGTAGTAACTAAGTAAGCATTACCAATGTATATTCTGCTTCTTTGGCCTTGTGAGCTATAGAATTCATATAGCTGGTCCATAACGCTCTTAGGTGGTAATTTTTTACCCATTCTCATTAATTCCTGAATTGCCTGATCGTTAGTCATTCCACCATCAATTAAGTTTTTGTAAGAGTTCCTGATATCTTCGTCCACCTGTTCGATAACTTTTTGATCGATCTGAATACCTGCAGCCATTTTTTCGCGTTCTTCCAAAGCAATACGCACTGTAGAAATAGTTTCAGGTTTCAATTCGTAAATGGATATTTTCCCAAACCTATAGTTCATAAAGTTTGTCAGCACATTCTCAAGCTGCTTTTCAGTTGGTTTCACCTGTGAATGAACTGTATGATTCATTACAAAACCAAATACAGCAAGAAAAGCCAGCCCTTTTAATATTTGTTTGATCATTTTTTATACCTTATATTTTTATTAATAATTATTTTCTCGTTTATAAATTACCAGGGAGATGGTCCCCAACCGCCGCCTTGCTCTTCTGTTTCATATTTAACAGGTGCATAAGCATCGCGAGTTACTGGCTTGCTGGCTTTACTGTTCTGACTGTTAACAGCAACTGCCTGTATAGAAAATACTACATCTCCTTCTAACTTCTTCTCGTTATCTGCTGGATTGACCTGGATCATAGCCTCTACTTCATAAGTGCCATCGGGCAGTTCTCTGATCTCTGGTTCCATTATAAAGTTAGCTTTTCCATCTAAGCCACCTCTGAATGAACCTCTAACCGATACACTGATATTGCCAAGAGAAGCGTCTCCACCACCATCAGGGGGTCTAACAATCTTGATATCGTTCATTATTATCTGAATTTTCTTGGCACCTTTATCTTCAGTTTTTGCTACTGCCTGATTAACATTGACTAATGGATCTTTCTGAGTAATTTCTTCGGGACCATAGCTGAATATTTCGACTTCTTTATTGGTTACAGGTTGCAGCCATACTACTTCCATAGAAAATGTGCTTGCAGAAGCATCAAGGTACAGAGATTTTTCTCGAGGAATACTTAAGCCTGCTATAGGAGCTCTTTGCTGATTATTATCAGTCATGAGCTTAATCCTGAACTCATTGGCTTTGATAGCACCTGCTGATGGAGGCTCAAATGTAAGGTCTGAAATAGCGTATCCATATAGAGTCAGGTAACCAAGCCGGGTTGTCAGGTCTTCTTCGTTATCTAGCTTCGGCTCAAATATCTGCAAAGCAGATTGAACGACAACTGTTCTGCCGCTTACTTCGTGGGTTACTTCCAGAGTGTAGTTGCCCGGGTTTAAAGTATTATCAGCTATACCGCGATATTTCATCGGTCTGCCGCGAGATGCTTCTCCGCCGCTTTCTGCGATATTTGTTGGCTCGCAGGTAATTCTCTGATTAGTTTCGACAACTCTGGCTGCTACCTTGTTAGAATTTGGTCCCTGATATGGGCTTATAGTAAATTCAAAAGCTGGAGGTACAGGTGAGAACGAATAGACTGTATCCTGCAGTATTACAGTAGGCTGTACTGTAGATGGTTTTGCTGGAGTTACACCAACGTTGAACTCAATGCTGCCTTTGTTCTGGTCAAAGTTGATTGATTGGCCCGGAGCCAATAGTTTGGTAATATAATCATAAAGCTGAATGTTGTTCTGCAGCTCAAGGTCGTTGCCTGCTGCTTTTTTAGATGCTGCAATAGCTTCTTCCCATTCATCAATTTTCTTATCTTGAATTAGAATGGATTCTGCTGGAATTTCTACAATACTTTCTACTTTAGATCTAAGCTCTTTCTGCACTTCCCTGAGGTCTCTCACAGAAAGCTGCACTGTACCAATATTAACGGTAGTTTCTTCATCCAATTCATCAAGATTTGCGACAGTGGAGCTTACACCAAGTATCCTGTTAGTTCTGGAAGAGAAACGCAGTTTATACCAACCGCTTTCCTGCTCATAAGGGGGCTGGAAATTAACGACAAAAGCTCTCTTTTTTACAGAGTTAGAATCTGGTGCTCTCTGCACTGTTTCTTCGTGGCAATAATAAAACTCATTCTCAGGATCCATTTCCTCAGGAAGGTATGATTGGTCTCCTTCTGTAGTCGAATCGTCATAAAAAGGAATAATATCCAACGGAGTTAATATCCTGCTCTCGTCAATGACAATATCATTTACATTCGATTCGGTTTCTTTGCCGTCGAAAAATAATGTCTTTCGCGATTTAAGGGTCCAAATCTGACCGCCATATTCAATAGATTGCTCTGGAGTTAATTCCTCGAGTTTAAATTCTTTCAGTTCGTCTTTACTAGCCGGGAATAAGGGGACTGTGACTGTATCCCCGCCACTTTGCTCCGTGTAATAGACTTCATATGTTATCTCCTCAACGTTGCCAAGATCTAAGAGCCGTGAAACCCTTCGCTGGTATTCGGGAGTACTTTCATTTTCCTTACGCGACAACTCCTTGCCGATATCGGTAACACCTACCTCAATAACATAAGATCTGTCAATTTTCAATTCTGTATTATTCATGATCTCCATCAGTTCTTTTTTGGTGTCCGGATGTGGGATAATAATCCTGTCCTGAGGTCTTGTATTGATCCCCTCGGAACCGGCACCAGTCTGAAGCTGCGATAAGATACTCTGAACAATGCGCATCGTTTCTTTTTGCTTTTGGTGTAAACTTTCCTCAGCTTCGTCGCGCTCGACGATAATGATTAGAAGCTCAAGAACCACAGCAAGATACAATACGAAGTAAACTTTTCCTGCACCGCCTTTAGACATATCAGCTACCTTTATATATTTGTTAATAATTTAATTTTCAATCTTGACTTTTTCATGCCTTTTTTTATTTCAGGTTTAGTAATTATTGATAAAAATAATAATTTCAACCTAAAATTTAGTTTCGAATACAAATTAATAATATTAAAATAATTATATTATCGCTTTTTGTATGATTATCTTGTAGTTATTTTTTCCTTTTGCTTGTAGTAATATGCACTACAATTTCTTATATTGGATTTTCTTAAATTGTATATAGTAATATGTTCAATTTATTTGAACATGCAGTTTTTTGAATTATGTATATACTTTTATGTACAAATTTATGAATTCTATATCATTAATAAAAATGGAGACATAGGATGGACACAATCAACAGACGGAAGTTTTTATTGAATTGCGGAGCAGGCGCCGGCATACTGATCGGCTCTTCTTTGCTTATGCACCCTCTGCTCAGCAGTTGTTCCGGCGGAGGTAAGTTACCAGAGGATGGTAGTATCTTTGGCTTCTCTAAAGAAGATATCAACAAACTCTTACAAATTGCTTTATCTAAGGGCGGAGATTTCTCAGAGCTTTATTTCGAATATAAGGTTTCTAATAATCTTATGCTCGAGGAAGATATTATCAAAAACTCTTCAGAAAGTATTTCGCTTGGCGTGGGCGTTCGCGTTCTTAAAGGCAAGCAAACAGGATATGCTTATACCAATGATCTGACTTTTAATGAGATTAAAAATGCTGCAATTGCCGCAGCTGTTATTGCTACAGGCAACGCAAAGATCAAAAATATTAATGTTAATGAAAAATCATACAAACAGCAGCTTTAT
>CAYQTZ010000301.1:0-3993 GCA_964420565.1 uncultured Hyphomicrobiales bacterium | reverse complement strand
CTTGCGGCAGAAAGTGCATAGCTCCCGCCAGAGCCAATAGCTACTATGTTGTCATCGGGGTCAATTACATCTCCGGTACCGCTAATTAAAAGCTGGTTATCCTTATCCATAACGATAAGCATGGCTTCCAAACGCCTTAGGTAGCGGTCTGTCCGCCATTCCTTAGCCAGCTCGATAGAAGCTCTCGGCAGATTACCGCCGTAAGATTCTAATTTCTCTTCGAATTTCTGGAGTAATGTAAAGGCATCTGCCGTAGCGCCGGCAAAACCTACTAATATTTTGTCATCGTGAATTTTTCTGACTTTTTTTGCTGTATGTTTCATTACTGTGTTATTAAAAGATACCTGCCCGTCAGCTCCGAGAGCAACGTCGCCGTCTTTCATAACGCCAATGACTGTAGTAGATCTTACTTTTGGATAAAAATCGCTTTTCATAATTATTCAACCTTTCGCTTTCAATTATTCTCTTCTAAAAGGAACAAACCATGTTTCTCCAAGACTTATGTCAATCATCAATCTGCCGAAGTATTCCTGAACTAAGCCGGCGGATGTAGTGCCGCGGGTTCCGAATGTCATGGCAGCATCAATTACGGCATTTCCAACAATGGGAAAAGCAAAGCCAACTGAGAAATATGTTTCTGAAATATTCTGACCTGCTACCTGATAATAAAGGTCTTTGTAGCCGAGACCCATGTTATATGTAATCTTATCCATATAAGGAGCATAATATGCTTTATTGCCAACTCTTGATATGCCGAATGAATACTTGGATGAATTTACGAATTTAGTACTGGGCCCGCTTCGATAATCAAATTTAGAGAAGTCCTGGAAGCTTGCATCTGCCCCGAAAATAAATTTGCCTGTCATATATGAAGCACCAATGCCAAAGGCATCTGGCATTGCAATATTACCGGTGCTTCCGATAACTGTTGTATCAGGGACGACATTTCTGTATATCGGATCTGAATAATTGAAATAGGTAATATCGCACTCGGTTTCTATGTCTGAGTATCCTTCGTAAAACGCACCAATATTAAGATTGTTGATCGGCGTGATCAGCAATCCGATATTGAAACCGGAGCCTGTGTAATAATCATATCCTTCGCTACCGGCGGGATACGATTGCAGGCCAAAAGTTGTTATATTTGTATTGCTCTTTGTATATCCAAAGTTTGCAAACCCATAAGCGCCAATTGACAGTTGATCAAAAATTCTTATTGAACCGCCCAATAGAGCTCTTGTTAAGCCACCACTACCTTGATATTCGGCGGATGTTTTTAAGTCTATATTGTCTACTACAAATTCCTGAGTTTGTTTAACGAGGTAATTCACGCTGGAATAAGGGTAGAGGGAAAGCCCTAATGATAGACCTATGGTGGTGTCAACGGAAAAGATCATGTGCACACCATCTATCTGACCGTTATTTTGTAGCAAACTATTATTTTCGTTACGAATATAATTCTGATTGAATCTATAGCCGGCGACTAATCTTGTTTTAGATACTTTAGACCACATGGCAGGATTGGTAGTATTAACAGCATTTGCAGCGGGGAAAGCAATATTTGTGCCGCCAAGCCCTTCGTAAAAAGATGATGAATTAGTATGAATGTCTCCTATACCCCATAAAGAATAGTTAGAGCCACCCTGAGAAAATAATTTCCCGTTAGAAAATATTGCAAGAGCAAATAATATAATTAAAAACTTTTTCATAATTACCATCTATTTATTGCAGGCATTGGGCCTTGTTGAATAAACAATTTCGAGTAAGGGACGCTTGTTTGAATCTGCAGCATCCATACCAAAGAATACGGTTCTGTCCATTTGTCTTGCCATTTCATTATAGCTTATGAACGAAATGGTCAGTGTATCGTTTTTACCGTTTCTGAGCAGCCATTCCATAGGCAGCACCATATCATAGAATGTATATGATTTGTTATCTATATCATATTTGCCAACTGACGATACGGCAGTTTCTAAATCAAGATCTAAGTTAAGATGAAATAAACTATCGAGGCCTAAATTGCCAAATACGCATTTTTCTGTATCAAGCCAGAGTTTCAGCCGGGCAAGATGAATGCCTGAAAGATCAGGCAGCGATGAAAGATCAAAGTTGAACTGTGTGTTATATCTTACGCCTGCCTGCATTATTAGTTGTCCTTCTTCAGGTTCTGGCGCACGTGGGAAGGATTTATTAATTGCAGCTATAAATGAAATAGTGTCTTTCTCACCCTTGTCATTGGTAAAATAAGCTTTGAGAGTAGTTTCCAAAGGTTCATCCATGGATCTATAAGCTCTGAATTGCTGCACTTTAGAGCAATTCTCTTTTGGCATAAAAGCTATTCCCCAGTTTACTACTGCTAAATTTGTATCTGGCTGAAGCTGTACCCATTCAGCAAAGAGTTCCTTATCAAGCTGGAATGTAATTGGGGGCATAGTATCTTTTAATTCTATTGTACCATCCCACGAACCGACGAGTCGGTCTGTCAGATATGGCTTGCCCGACGGGTCTTCATAGATAGTATCAAGTGTGGTTTTGTTAGTCCAGTAATGGTCAACCTGATAAACATCAAAAGCGATGTGGTTAGTAATCGTATCGCCAAGCGCGTATCTATCGGGATACATAGTAATAACAACAGAGTCAATATCATCAGGAGTAAGATAATGGAGTGTATCTGGTAAGGTCTCGAACCGCATGAAGTTCATGGATTCAAACTCGTCAAATTTTCCAATAAGTATTGCCCCTGCATTAAAGACGTTGGCATGCTTGTATTTTGATCCTGCTGCTACTATCAAGGTTCTGTCGTTTGAATTGATCTGAATAATATCCAATGTATCATAAAGCATATTATAGCTTATGTCTGTTGGTTTTTCGTTGCAACTTGATAAAAACATAGCGAAGAATATAGCAAAAGCTGCTGCAATCGGGGAACTGCGTTTATAAGTTTTGATTATCATATGCTGGTTAATACTCTTTAATCCTCGTTCAATGAATGATATATCTTTCCGTATTCTTTTACTTTGCCATCCCAGGAGTAATCTTTTCCTAAATTCTCAGCTCCAAGATTCTGGAACTCTTCAGTATTTTTAAACAATTCTCCTGCTCTTTTTACGGCCGCTACCAAATCTTCAACTTTGGCATTATTAAAGACGAAACCATTGCCCTTTTTAGTTTTTGGATTATACTCTTTTACGATATCAATTAGTCCTCCTGTGTTGCGTACTATTGGTATTGATCCGTATTTAAGTGAATACATCGCATTTAAACCGCATGGTTCGTAAAGTGATGGCATCAGGAAGAAATCTGATCCTGCTTCTATTTGGTGTGCTAATTTTTCATCATTAATAGTTTTAATGCTGAATTTTTTGCTATAGGTTTTTGCAAGATTTTTAAGCTCTTTTTTTAATTCAACATCTCCGTCGCCGAGAATTACTAAAGTAAGCTCCTCGGCCATTAGCGATTCTAAAGCTTCAATAAGCAATGGGATACCTTTGTTCTCATCTAATCGGCTTATCATGCCTATCAGTGGTACGTTTTCTCTATATGCCAGTTGATATTTTTTCAGCACAGCTTTTTTGTTTGCTTTTTTGAATTCGACGAAATCATTATCATATTTTTCGGTCAGATTAGAATCTGTTGCAGGATTCCATGACCATTTATCTATGCCGTTCAGTATGCCGCTGAAATTACTTTTTCTTTGGATGAGCAGATCGTTTAGCCCGTTACTGAATTTTTTGTCCTGAAGCAGTTCCTGTGCGTGCGTGGGGCTTACCGTGTTAATAACATCGGCATAATGAAGCCCGCCTTTCAGGAAATTGAATTTTCTTTTATGGGTGTATATATTTTTTACTTCGTTATCGAGTCCTGTATTAGCGAAACTTTTTAATGAAAACTCGCCCTGGCTGGACATATTGTGTATTGTGTAAAGAATTTTAGTGTCTTTAAAATGATCTTTGAACATAGTTTTTATATAAGCCGGGATCATACCGCTTTGCC
>CAYQTZ010000300.1:0-4001 GCA_964420565.1 uncultured Hyphomicrobiales bacterium | reverse complement strand
ATATTAGTTTTATATTCACTATTCAACATATACGAAAGAAAGACCCCATTGAGCTTAGTTCTGATTATGTTAATATCTCCACCAAGAGCTATGCCATCAGATAATACGCAAGATGCAGTTGATATATCAATTGCGGTTTCGCCTGAACTTGGAATAATAACATCATTTTTTTTGCTTAAGACAAGCTGATCTACAGGTAGATTTGTTGATGAAATAACATCATCTATGAGCTCTGAGTAATATGTATAAAGCTCACCATATCTAATACATTTTGTAGTTCCATGCTCAGCTATATCGCTTTTTGAGATATTCTTGCCTTTTAATATTTTGGATACCTCTCCCAGCTTCTTCTCTTCCCACTCACCATCAAACTCAGGGAAACGCAGGGCGGGGACTTTTTTGGTTTTGTTTGTCATTTATTCCCTCCTGATAGGCGTTTAATTTCTTCATCAAAGTCAGATATAAACTCTTTGTCTTGCTTTAATCTGAATTTCTCGTAATGTTCATCAGCCATCTTCTGAGCAACTTTTGAAGAAACAGAACCGGCATTATCAAGTACCAAATAATCATTAAACTCAAGGAAAGCATCAAGTTTCTCCACCCAATCCTTCATAGTCATTTTTATATGTCGTTTTGCCTGATTTTCAGCATAATCCAGATACATAGTAACCATTCTTTCCAAATCCTCTATTTCAGATTTATTAAGATAATTCTTTGCCACATGAGTGTCTGATTTCAACACTTTGCCCATTGGAGAATTTTTCCATGTGGTTAGTCCCATATTTGGTTTGCCTGAATCAGCTCTTTTGGCGATGATTTCGGCAGCTGTGCATCCAGTTATCGCCCAATGGAGTTTATTCTGTACTGTTTTGTAAAATGTCTTCGTTATCTCTGCATTTGGGTCATAATCTATGCTGCATTGTGCATAAATGTCAGTTATCTTCTGATAAAAACGTCTTTCGCTTGCCCGGATCTCTCGTATTCGTTCAAGCAATTCCTCAAAGTAATCCTTACCCAGATTTTTACCCTGTTTCAATCGTTCATCATCAAGAACAAATCCCTTAATAATGAATTCCTTGAGTGTTTGTGTCGCCCACATCCTGAATTGCGTCGCCTGAGAGCTATTAACTCTGTATCCAACAGAAATAATTGCATCAAGATTATAATATTCAATCTCTCTTGTAACCTCTCTTGTCCCTTCTGTTCGAACTATTCGAATTTTTCGAATAGTTGCATCTTCATCCAATTCACCAGATTTAAAAATCTCTTTCAGGTGATAGTTTATTGTGTTGGTTTCAACTCCAAAAAGCTCAGCCATAAGTTTCTGGCTCAACCAAAATGTTTCGTCAATGTACTGAACTTCAATATACTTATTCCCAGTCGGCGAGGAATAGAAAATAATCTCTGTCTTTTGTATCTCTTTACTCATTCTTAAACTCTTAAATTATTAATTCTTCAATTAACAAACTACCACGGCACCGGTACTCCCAATTCATTGCAATACTTTTCAATGGTTTTGTCGTTGTCTTGTAGCTTTATTTCAAGCTCCTGAAGCTGTTTAGCCACTGCTGGTATATCAATGGGTTCTTCCTCCACGAAAGTGTCCACATAGCGTGGGATATTCAGGTTATAATCATTTTCCTTTATCTCTTCCATAGTTGCCACGTGGCTGTATTTCTCTATCTCTTTTCGCTGACGGTATGTATCAACTATCTTATCAACATCCTCGTTTCGCAGGTGGTTCTGGTTCTTTTCCTTCTCATATTCCTGACTGGCATCAATGAAAAGAATATCGTCAGGGTTGTCCCTGCACTTCTTGAATACTAAAATGCAGGTGGGGATAGATGTGCCATAAAATATATTTGCAGGTAATCCGATAACGGCATCCAGATAATTCCTGTCTTCTATGAGATAGCGGCGAATATGACCTTCGGCAGCTCCACGAAACAGAACACCATGCGGCAGAACGATTGCCATTGTTCCATTATCAGCAAGATGGTGGATCATGTGCTGAACAAATGCGTAATCAGCTTTGGACTTGGGTGGCAATTTACCATATTCGCTGAACCTGTCGTCAGTCAAAAACAGATTACTCGCACTCCAATTTGCTGAAAATGGCGGATTTGCCACGAGTGCTTCAAAGGTTTGTCCCATGTGCTGAGGTCTTTCGATAGTATCATCGAGCTGAATATCGAATTTGATATAATGCACACCATGAAGTATCATATTCATACGGGCAAGATTGTAAGTAGTTCGATTAAGCTCCTGACCATAGAACATAGCGCAATCTTCTACCTCTTTAGCAACACGAAGCAGGAGGGATCCTGAGCCGCAGGTCGGATCATAAACAGATTGAAGCCGTTTCTTACCGGTTGTTACTATCTTTGCGAGTATCTTGGAAACCTGCTGTGGCGTGTAAAACTCGCCTGCTTTTTTGCCAGCGCCACTTGCAAACTGTCCAATTAAATATTCATAGGCATCGCCGAGCAGGTCTGAATCAGAATCATCAAGACCAAAATCTATACCGTCCAAATGAGTTATTACTTTCACGATAAGTGAGTTCTTGTCTTCAATTGTCCTGCCAAGTTTTGATGAAGTAAGGTCTAAATCTTCAAAAAGATTGATGAAATCATCTTCTGATTCCTTGCCCATAGTAGAATCTTCAATGTGCTTTAGGACATCCTCCAATTCTTTAAGGATGAAGTTGTCCTTTCCTGACCTGCCTTTTTTTGCGATCACGGAAAATAGCTCAGAAGGTCTAAGGAAGTAACCAAGATGATCTATTGCTTCAACTTCTATGGCTCCGAGATACTCTTTGCCCTCTTCGGTGTTTTCATCAATATTTTCATATAAAATGTTGTCTTTCTCCAGAATATCGTTGGTATATAGGTTCATGCGTTCCGACAGATATTTAAAGAAAATAAAGCCGAGGATATAATCACGGAAATCATCGGCATCCATCTTTCCACGCAGTTCATTAGCAATAGCCCACAGTTTCTGTTCGAGTTTTCTCTTTTGATCTTCTGACATATTTTGGTTTCTTTTCAAAGTAAATTAAGTTGATTTCATTGTTTATCAGCATTGCAAAGATAAACAATATTTTGGAATTTGAGAATTGTATTATAATAAAAGAACTAGCGCTGGCAGAAGTCTTATGCGATCACAACCGGAATTAGTATATTATGTCTGACTTGTTCAACTATTATTGGGGAGGATTGTTATGGGAGCCATACTTTTCCATTGGTACAGCGATAACTCCCCTCAGTCGCCGTTAAACAAAGCCGTTTAAGCGGTTCTGAGGGGAGTAAAAGATTTAGCTATAATAATACCTTACTCTTCATTATCTCTTTATATCTATTCTTTGCTTCTTCTCTGCTCCGCTTAACATATTTATCCAAACTCTTTCTTGATGTATGACCGGAGATATACATAACATCTTCTGGTAGCATTCCCCATAATAAAAGTAAAGTAATACCGGTTCTTCTGGCAGTATGACTCGATATTTTCTGATATTTTGGAAATGTATCTTCCACTCTCTTTTTCCCATAAAAAGTAACAATAGGAATAGGAGAATCCAAGCCAGCATTTTTACATAGCTCTTTAATATACCTGTTATAAACTTGGTCTTGATATTTCGGCAATTTGAAGCCAGGATATTTACTCAAAATATCTTTTATGGGCTCGATAGGAATCTCTATATATCTGCGGGTTTTGTTCTGATAAAAATATATTACACCATCCTCAAGATTAAAGTTTTCAGGTTTTAAATTGTGTAAGTCAGAAATTCGCATCGCAGTATATATTTGAATGAGGAAGAGGTCTTTAATCTTCTCAAGTCTGGGAGTTGGAGGTTCATATTCAATTAGCTTCTGAAGATCAGACTCATTAAGCGCTACCTTATGGGTATCAATCTCACCAAATTTTTTACCAACAACTAAATGGTTTACAAAATCAGTATTATCAATTATCCTCATCGATTTTTTGATTATTCTCAGGTCTAA
>CAYQTZ010000299.1:0-4001 GCA_964420565.1 uncultured Hyphomicrobiales bacterium | reverse complement strand
ATCGTAGAATTCTGGCTCAACCCACAAAATCCACCCATATAGTATTGTTCAACTGTCATCGTTACATTTCCTTTAGAATAGCAGTATTTAATTATGCCGCCATCCAGGTTACGACTTGCAAAACCTCCAATATAACTTCCCTTTCCTGTTATATTACCTGTTGAATAACATGTATGGATCAATCCTTCATTATCTCCACAAAACCCTCCAACATTTCCTCCGTTACTGTTTACTGAAACAATAACGTTAGAATAGCAATGATGAATTGTCCCATTATTTAGCCAGCAAAAACCACCAGAAACACCATTATATCCATTAACACTACCTGTAACTGAACAATTATAGATAGCACCATAGTTTTTCCCACAAAAGCCTCCTAAATAAAAAAGCCCGGAAATTGATGCATTTTTTACATGTAGGTCTTTGATAATACCATCGATCCCAACATACCCAAATAAGCCCGCATTATAAATATTACCACTCATATTTAGATTTTTAATTATTTTTCCATTTCCTTCAAAAGTCCCTGTAAAAGGTGTTGTACCAAATGTGCCATCACCATCGCCTATCGGTTTGCATGCTTTTCCTGTCATATCAAGATCAGCAGTAAGCTCGTAATCCGCTGTCCAGTCATCAAATGGAGCTGTCTGGTTCATTAAATCAACTAACTCGTCTGCTGTGCTGATCTCTATAGCGGCACGAATACTGATGGACGAGAACAATAAAACCAAGAGTATAAAAGCAATTCTCATGTTTGAACTCCGAATAATGTAATTCATTAGCAATTAAAAGTATAGCAAGGGCAAACATAGCTTATTTTATTTTTATAAGCAATAGAAATTATTTAGAATTCTTGTGTAATAATAAAAATAAGTGGTGGGCGATCACCTATGCTTAATTATAACAACATTGTACTCCCTCCTCAGTAAGTCAGGGCTGGAGAGGGATCTTTTATCGAGTTTTGCAATGGTCTTATTTTTTTGAGTAAGAGGTACTTACAACTTATGTTCTGAAAGAAAATATAAATAATGTTGCTATTTACTTTCAAATTCATTATATATCTCATAGACTAAGAGATTGCCAATTTTCTTCCCTTTGTATTCATTTTTTACACTATTCATAGCCGCTTCGAAATCGCGTGATTTGATGCCAAATTCTGAGGAATGCCATGCTTCGAGGAAAGCGCTTAGGTGGTCTGCTGCTTTTATTAATTCACCGTCTATTGGATTGAATATATCGATATTATATTTACTGTTTATATCATCAACGCTCATATCTCTTACTATCTTATTATCAACAATAACTCTGTTAGAAAATTCATCTTCTGTAAAATATCTGACTTCATCCACCCATTCTTTTTCTATCAGCGGATATATTTCTTTTTCGGCTAAATCTTTTTCAATTTTTTTGATAAGATTCATGAAATCTTTTGAAGATTTTTTCACAGGGCTGATAATATCTCTGGTTACGGCTTCTGGCAGATCGTGGAATAAACCACAGAAAAAGTTATTGAAAAGCCGCTTAGGGCAACTCCCGTTTTCCCTTGCAAAGAAATATGAGAGCATAGCAACCATCATAGAGTGACCAAGCACTGAAGTTTTGGGTACTCTCGGCATTTGTGCCCAGCGGGTCTGGAAACGCAATTGGGCGCAAAGGTCAATAAATTCTGCTATCGGTTCGCGGGACATTATCTTTCGCATTGCAGTGAAGTCGAGGAAATGCCCGATGGACCTATAGAGATCCCTTTCTATAGTCTGCATTTGGAAGCCCTCTAGATTAGCGTGCTTGATAATTTTGAACTCCCATAAGCTGGCGAATTTATGTGCTGCCTCGAGTATTCTCTGGCTCTGTAAGCTGAGATATTTGTCATTAACTAAGTATTCGCGGAAATCCTGCTTTATATCATCGTTAAAAATGATAGATTCAAGCTGCTCATAGACCCAATTATTGAGTTTCCTGAATGTCTCTTTGTTCTCCTGTTTTATTTTATAGAAGATTGGAGATTTAATGTCGGAGATAACGATTCTTCGGAACAGCTCGTAAATGCCTCCGCGTATTATTTCATCCCATTGAACCAAATTGCCGTCCTGCTCTTCGTATTTGCCTATGCAGTAAGCTATAAGCATTTTGTGGGCGTGCTTGTCCATTTCGATCAACTCTACTGGGCGTATTTTATCGTTCCATCTTTGTATATAGAAAGCCTTAAAAAGCTCTTCTACCAATTTTCTTTTTATCATGGTGCTACTCGATTATAGTTTTTAATGATTCGAGATGAGCTGCTATTGTATAGTCAATATCTTCTTGAGAATGAACAGTGGAAACAAACATTGCCTCAAACTGTGCCGGTGCAAGATATATGCCACGCTCGAGCATTTTATGGAAGTATTTGCCGTACATTGCAGTATCGGATTTCACGGCATCAGCATAAGTTTCTACTTTGTCTTCTGTAAAAAACATACATAGCATAGAGCCTGCTCTGTTCATGGTATATTTTAATCCGAGTGATGCCAGATTCTTTTTCATTCCATTTTCTAAGTATGATGCGCTATCTTCCAAAATGGTATAAATATCAGGATTATTCTTTATATTAGTAAGCATTGAAACCCCTGCCGCCATGGCAATGGGATTACCGCTTAGTGTTCCAGCCTGATATATTGGTCCCTCGGGGGAAACTTTTTGCATTATTTCGCGTTTGCCACCAAAAGCACCAACGGGCATTCCGCCGCCTATGATCTTTCCAAATGTTATCATATCCGGATTTACACCAAGCAGCCCCGTAGCTCCCTGAGATGAGACACGAAAACCGGTCATAACTTCATCAAAGATGAGAATGATCTTTTCTTTGTCGCAGATAGCTCTTAACTGCTTCAGGAAGTCAGTTTTTGCTGGTATGACCCCCATGTTTCCGGCAATGGGTTCAATAATGATAGCTGCTATATTATTTTGATTATTTTCTATTATCTCTTGAACGGATTTGATGTTATTGAATTGAGCATTTAAAGTATCTGCGGCTGTGCCTTTTGTTATGCCGGGGCTTGTCGGCACACCAAATGTCAAAGCACCTGAACCGGCTTTGATAAGGAAGGAATCTCCGTGACCATGGTAACATCCCTCGAATTTAATTATTTTGTCTTTACCAGTGAATCCTCGGGCTATCCGGATGGCGCTCATTGTAGCTTCTGTGCCGCTATTTACCATACGAACAAGGTCTATCTGGGGTATCATGTCTGTGATCAATTCAGCCATTTGCACTTCAGCTTCGCAGGGAGTACCGAAGCTGGTACCATCTTCGAGTGCTTTTTGTATGGCTTCTTTGATAAAGGGAGGATTATGCCCAAAAAGGTGTGGACCCCAGCTTGCTATATAGTCTATATATTTATTCCCATCGGTATCAAACATTGAGGAGCCAGCACCACGCTTCATGAATATTGGATTTCCTCCCACGGATTTGAATGCACGAACGGGTGAGTTTACTCCCCCGGGTATATATTTTTTCGCCTTATCAAATAATTCTATACTTTTTTGGATATTCATTTGATCTATCTCATATTTCTTTAATTAACAAAAAATAAAGTTAATGAAATTTCATTAGAGGTGCAAATGAATTAGAAGTGTAATAAGCACATAATAAGACCATTTCAAAACATATGAATATTCCCCGTGTGTTTTTTCCTTGTGAATAAGTGGAATTATCATATATAGACTATTGCAAAACAAAAGAAAATCCCCCATAATCCCCTTTTTCCCGACAAGTCGGGATCTAGATAAAAAAGGGGGATTTTATCTTACTTCCCCGCTTGGTAAGAGGGGATCGAGGGGTGTTTGCGAAAAAATATAACCGATTCATTCTAAATTCGTAATTCTTAATTCATAATTGATCCAACACCCCCTAACACCCTCTTAAAAGAGGGGGGGGAGTTAAAACATTACATTTCAACAGCTTACCCCCTCCCTTGCGTAGTAGAGACTGTGTTACAGCCCCCAAAATCGGCAAATATTAT
>CAYQTZ010000298.1:0-4003 GCA_964420565.1 uncultured Hyphomicrobiales bacterium | reverse complement strand
ATAAATCCGATTTCAACAGCTTACTCCCTCCCTTATCGTCAGATCCCGACCTGTCGGGACTTGTAAGTGAGCGTCGGGGAGGGATCAGTTTTGGACTTTTGCGATGGTCTTAAGTTTTGAAGAATTTACACGATATATTGAATTTATTTATAATTACTATTGATACAAAAAACCCTTATCACAATTTATTTAATGATAAGGGTTTGCTTTATGTGAGCCCTATGTGATTCGAACACATGACCTCTTCCGCGTCAAGGAAGCGCTCTAGACCAGCTGAGCTAAGAGCTCGTCAAAAATAGAATACAAAGATAATACTCTATTGTTAATTTTCAAAATATTTTATTCAGAATCCTGATTAATCTTCGAGTAATTCTTTTTCTTTCTTCTCGAAAAGTTTATCAATTTCGCTGGTAAACTCATCAGTTATTTTTTGTACTTCTGTTTCGCCATATTTCAGATCATCTTCGGTGATATCTTTATTTTTTTCACTTTTGCGAAGCTCCTCAATATTATCTCTTCTAATATTCCGTATAACAATTTTCCCATCTTCCGCTGTCTTTTTGCTAAGTTTCACAAATTCTTTGCGGCGTTCTTCAGTAAGCGGAGGTATAGGTATTCTGATAACACTACCGTCATTCTGGGGGTTAAAGCCCAAGTCTGCCAGCTGTATTGCCTTTTCGATACTTGGCAGCGTAGTGCGGTCAAACGGCTGAATAACGACTGTTCTGGGATCAGGAGTGGAAACAGTAGCCATTTGCGTGAGAGGAGTTAAGGCTCCGTAGTAATCAGCACGAACGTTATCAACGAGCGAACTTGAAGCTCTGCCTGTTCTAATTCTGGATAATTGATTCTCTGTAAAACTCAATGCTTTTTCCATCATTTCGCGAGTTTGCAATAAAACATCATCTAACTGCATGATCCCCTCTGTATAATTTATCAATAAATATTTACGGTTGAGCCAAGCTTGCCACCGGTAATCAATTTTTTGAGATTGCCTTTTTTATTCATATTGAATACAATTATCGGCAGGTGGTTTTCCTGGCATAAAGTAATTGCAGTATGATCCATCACCCTCAGGTTTTGCTCGAAGACTGCCATATAGGTAACTTCTTCGTAAAATTTTGCCATTGGATCTTTTTCAGGATCAGAACTATATATACCGTCAACGCGTGTACCTTTTATTACAACTTCTGCTTCAATTTCTATGGCTCGCAAAGCTGCGGCTGTATCAGTGGTAAAGTATGGGTTGCCCGTTCCGGCACCAAAAATCACTACGCGTTGCTTTTCAAGATGTCTTATAGCTCTGCGGCGTATGAATGCCTCGGCTATTTGCTCCATTTTTATAGCGGTTTGCAGGCGTGTTTGAATGCCGAGATCTTCTAAGCTATTTTGAAAAGCAATGGAGTTAATAACTGTTGCCAGCATACCCATCTGGTCGCCGGCTACTTTGTCAATATCATAGGCGGCGGCTTCTAATCCTCTAAAGATATTTCCGCCGCCTATAACTATACCTATTTCAACACCCAAATCGTGAACTTCCTTTATTTCTGCGGCATAAATACGAAGCATTTCTGGGTCAATACCGAAATCACGGTTACCCATTAATGCCTCGCCGCTTAGTTTTAGCAGGATTCTTTTATATTTAGGTGTAATATTTTCCACAATTAATCTATTTCCTCGCCAAGGAAGTAACGTAAGAATTTGTTTACTTTTACATCTTCGCCAATTTCTTTTAGAACATCACCAACAGTCATGTTAGGATCTTTGACGAATTGCTGCTCTACAAGGCATGTTTCCTGGAAATATTTGTTTAATTTTCCTTCAGCAATTCTTTCTGCAATTTCTGGCTTTTTGCCTTCCTGAATAGCTGCGTCTTTATATATTTCAATTTCTTTTGCGATTCTATCCTGTGGCACTGAATCTCTGTTGATAAAAGATGGATTCATAGCTGCTATTTGCATAGCTATATCTTTTAATTGTACTAAATCTTTATCTGATGGTTCTTTAATTGAAGCATCCAGAAGTACAGCCAGCTTACTTCCTGTATGAATGTAAGATGTAATATAGCCATTTGATTTGATTTTATCAAAGCGGCGGACTTCGATTTTCTCGCCAAATTTGGCAAGTATTTCGTTATTAATATCAATCAATTTTTTGCCGTTGGCTTCGGTTTCCATAAGCTGTTCGAGTGTTTCAACATCATTGTTGAGTATATTGTCGCCAATGGTTTCTACGAAATCAACAAATTCTTGATTGCGTGCTACGAAATCAGATTCAGAGTTAACTTCTACTATAATACCAACGGAGCCGTCGTCTTTTGTTTTTGATAGAATAATACCTTCGTTAGCTGCTCTTTCGCTTCTTTTGGAAGCTGATGCAGCACCTTTTTTTCTGAGAATTTCTATTGCCGGTTCCATTTCGCCTTTTGCCTCGACGAGTGCTTTTTTGCAATCTCCCATTCCGGCACCTGTTTTGGACCTCAACTGTTTTACGAGTTGCGGAGTAATTTCAGCCATTTTCACTCACTCTCATTTATTTATTAATAATAACAATAATCTTTTTCTGATTTTTCCTCGCTCTGGACTTTTTGAGATTCTTCTTGATTTTCATCATTATCGTTAGAATCTGTATCCTTTCTTTTTCTCTCTCTCATTACTCTATGAACTTTGGCAGAGTCGTCTGTTACTTTAACTTCAGTTTCTTTGGCTACTCTTTCTGCTTCAGCTCTTTCTTCTGCTTGTCTTAATCTTGAAATTTCGAAAGAGTCTTTGATCTTATTAGACATGAGACCAAAAATAAGTTCGATAGTGCGTATAGAATCATCATTAGCGGGTATTGGGTAATCCACCTGCTCGGGATCGCAGTTAGTATCGACGAGAGAGATGACCGGGATACCAAGTATCTTTGCTTCGTTTACAGCAATATGATCTTTTTTGATATCAACTATCAGTAAGGCACCTGGCAAGCGTGTCATATCTTCTATACCGCCAAAAACTTTACGTAGCCTATCGCGTTCGCGTGTAAGCAGTAATCTTTCTTTCTTGGTGATTTTTTCGTAAGTGCCATCAACTTCCATTTTATCAATGGTTTCCAAGCGTTTGATACTTTTTCTGATAGTAGAGAAGTTTGTAAGCATACCGCCCAGCCAGCGTTCAGTAACATAATTCATGTTACAATTCTTTGCCTGCTCTTCGACAATTAATTTTGCCTGTGGCTTTGTACCGACGAAAAGAACTTTTTTGCCGGAAAGGGCAATTTTATTAACTGCATCGAGTGCAATATTCAGTAAGACCTGAGTTTTTCTAAGATCGATGATGTGGATCCCATTTCTTTCCATGAAAACATAGTTTTCCATTTTGGGATTCCAGCGGCGGGTAAGGTGTCCGAAGTGGGCACCAGATTCGAGCAGTTGCTCGATACTCAATGGGAAATCAGCCATTATAACTCCTTTATGTAAAGTTGTGTTAAAAAAACTTCTGCTTCGATCTTCTTAAATGCTCAACTCTTAAGATATATCTATGAGCCACACACATCTAATCACGAAGCATGATTGATTAAAATAAAAAAACGATATATTAACGCTTTGAAAACTGGAAGCGTTTACGTGCTTTTTTCTGTCCGTATTTTTTACGTTCTACCATTCTCGGGTCGCGTGTCAGCAAGCTGGCATCTTTCAGAACCGGCTTATTTTCTTCATTATAGCGAACCAATGCGCGGGCTATACCAAGCTGAATGGCACCGGTCTGTCCGCTTTTGCCACCGCCGCGAACAGTTACTAAAAAGTCGAAATTTCCATGGTTGTTGGTTACATCCAAAGGACGCAAAGCTCTGACTCTCCATACTTCTACCGGCAGGTATTCGTTGATATCAAGCTTGTTGATAACTACTTTGCCTGAACCGGGAACCATACGGATTTGAGCCGTGGCTGTTTTTCTACGTCCCGTAGCAAGTGTTTCCTTCATCTAATTAACTCCAAAATTTATAAACAATTATCCTCTGCTTA
>CAYQTZ010000297.1:0-4007 GCA_964420565.1 uncultured Hyphomicrobiales bacterium | reverse complement strand
CAAATCGGAATTTGGTAAGGAGGGAGAAAGATGGGGACTTTTATCTTACTTCCCCGCTTGGTAAGAGGGGATCGAGGGGACTTTTTATCTTACTTCCCCGCTTGGTAAGAGGGGATCGAGGGGTGTTTGTGAAAAAATATATCCGATTTAATTCGTAATTCTTACCCTCCGACGCAAATTCTGCTTTGGGACGGAAATTAACAACCCAAATTCTATTTGAATATAGGTGTGTCCCTGCTACGGGAGCAGTTTGTAGGGAACACGCATGCGTGTTCTCTACTGATCGCTGAAAGCCGACCGCTTAGAAAATTCAAGAAAAAATAAAAATATTTAAGAATTTGAGTAGGGCAAACCTATGACATGATATCTGAGTAGGGTTATCTTCTAATAACTCAGTACCGGAGGAGGGATTTGAACCCCCGACACTCGGATTATGATTCCGATGCTCTAACCAACTGAGCTACTCCGGCTCTTAGAAAAGAGTACAAATATAAACTTTTTTTTTATGAATACAAAGCAAAAAATATATTCTTTTTTTGTAGAAGATTATTATTTGTCATGCTGATAGCAAACGTTAATATGTTGAATAATATGCAGCTTACTGCGGCAGCGTCTCGCGTTTTTACTCTATGTTATAGTCTTTCAGTTTCCTCCATAGGGTAGTTCTGTGCATGCCGAGTTCTAATGCTGCTTTGGACTTATTTCCTTTATTGCTCCTTAAAGCATTGATTATTTGCTGTTTTTCATTACCTTCGTCGTTTATATATACTTTCTGCAGATTCTCGAATTTCAGAATATTAGCGGGCAGGTGTTCTGGCAGTATTTCTGTGCCATTGGACATTACGAAAGCGTGTTCTATAGCATTTTCAAGCTCTCGTACATTGCCCGGGAAATTATATTTTCTGAGTAGCGATAATGCCTGGGAGGAAATAGATCGTATGGGCTTACGCATTTTCCTGCGAAAGATATTGATGAAATGTTCTGTAAGCACAGGTATATCCTCTGTTCTTTCCCTCAAGGCAGGCACTTTGATATCTACAACATTAATACGGTAGAAAAGGTCTTCCCTGAATCTGCCTTTGCTTATCTCTTCTTCTAATTTTGCGTTTGTAGCGGCAATAATTCTTGAGTGCATTGTCTTTGACGATCCAAGAGGCATATACTCTCCATTATTGAGCACACGCAGCAACTTTACCTGCAAGGATATATCCATCTCGCTGATTTCATCTAAAAGTAAAGTGCCGCCATTGGCAAGACAGAATTGACCCGGTTTGTCGCGTTTAGCGTCGGTAAAAGCCCCCTTTTCATAGCCGAATAATTCAGATTCTAATAAATTTGGCGGAAGAGCCGCACAGTTGATCTTAATATATGGTCCATATTGTCTTGGGCTTAAGTTGTGAATCACCTGAGCGAAAAGTTCCTTACCCGAACCACTCGGACCATGTATGAGAACGTTAGAATCTGATTCTGCAATATTGGGTAGTAATCCGATTATTTGCTGCATTTTGGGGTTTAAGCTAACTATTTTGTCTAATGCTCTGGTTTGGGCTACGTGCTTTTTTAGATATTCAATTTCGGAAACATCTCTGAAAAACTCAACTGCACCTATTATGGTGCCATCTTCGTCTCTGAGCAAAGTTGTTGTTACACTAATGCGCACCTCGCACCCCTTACGGGAAATAATAGTAACTCGAACGTTCTCTATTGGTTCTTCGGTTTTTAGTGTATCTTTTAGGGCGCATCTTTTATTACAAATTTCCGTCCTGAAGATATCATAGCAGTGCTTCCCGACGGCTTCGCTTTGCTTGAAGCCTGTGATTTTTTCGGCAGCTTTATTGAATGAAGTAATTTTACATTTTTTGTCAATAGTAAACACTCCGTCGCTAATGCTGTTGAATATTATCTTACTTATTATTTCAGGCAATGTATGTCTGCTCCATATTCTACATATCTAATTAGGCAAAATAAGAAAAAATTGAATAATATGTAAGTTTATTTCCGAAAGTTCCGTAGCAATAGAATAAAGTTGAAACAGGAAACCGATCATCGGGAGGTTATAACAAAAGAATATCTTATAAAATCTCTGTTGTATTATTTGGAAAATAAGTATATTTGTAATTTAATGTTTAGATAAGATTTTGGAAGAATAAACAGTATAAAGATTGAAGATTGATTAAAACGTTAGAAATATTATTACTTTTTGCTTTCCTGACAGTTATTACGCAATGCGTTGATGAGAGAAGAGGGATTGAGCTGAGCCGTGATCCGGAGCTTACTGAGGAGCAGAAGGATTCCATTCAGAAAGCAAAAAAAATTGAAGAGCATGATATTTTCCCTAAGATAAATTATAAATTAGTTAAGATCAGGGATTATAAGCATCTGCTTGAGATTAAAGAACAGTTCCCGCATGAAAGTGGCACTATCTCTCCGAGAAAGATATTGATGACATTGAACCGCAAGGAGTTTGGCTATATACGTATTGGCGAGCAAATAATTATTCCGGATACTGTGATACCCGACCAGCGTGCTTATTCTGTTTTTCCTCAGTATTACCATGGAGCAAAAGATATTCCTAAGCTAATCATTGTTTCTAATAAATTCCAGTGCTATGGCTGTTATGAGCATGGGACTTTAGTGCGATTTGCTGCAGCTAACACAGGCAAGGAGCGGACACCTACTTTTCCGGGCAGATATGCTCTTGTGTGGAAGGAAAAGGATCGTCGTTCTTCGTTAGACAGTAACTGGTATATGCCTTATACTTGGAATTTTCATACTTTGGCTGGAAATGCTTTTCATAAATTTGAAATGCCAGGCAGACCAGTCTCGCATTCCTGTATTCGCCAGTTCATGGATGATGCCAACTGGCTGTTTTATTGGGGCGAGAGAGCTAAACGAGATAGTAATGGTGAGTTCATACATTTATCGGGGACACCTGTTATAATAATTGATATTTTTGATTTTAGCCGAGCAAAAGGCGGACCTTGGCTCGAGCTAAGGAGCAACGAAGATTCTATAGTCGAATTACCCGATAACCCAATGGAGGTTGAAGAAGCTCTTATCCCTTGGTGCCAAATACCTTTGATGTCCCGTAATAATAATGCCCGCAAAAAGTTTCTCTACGCTGAGGATACCCTCCGGGCAAGAGGATTAATTCGTTCTCACGTCAGATTGATTGAAACTCAGAATTTTAATCAGCTTCGCCGTGAAAAAGAAGCAAAAGAAGCCAAGAGACTCGCAGAAGAACAGGAAAAGAAGGAAGAAATGATAAAGAAAATGAAGATTCTGGAAGAAACCTTTATCGTGCCACCTTCTGCTAATGATATAGAATCGAAGCCATTAAATCATGAAAGACTAAAACCTGAAGAAGAGGAAAACACACCTCCGGATTAATTGTAGAATTTGAATAATGTTGGGCAAAAGTTTTGAAAGCATGGAAAGCTGAGTTATTTTTATTTTTGGTAACCTTTATTTGGGGAGGTACTTTTTTATTTACTAAGATCGGACTGGAGTATTGCCCGCCTTCTCTATATATCATTTTCAGATTTTTTATTGCTTTTACTATTTCTTTTATTGTTTTCGGGAAGCATTTAAAGGGTATGAAGCGTGAATCAATTATTCATGGCTTGATACTGGGATTATTGTTTGGTGGTGGTTTTATATTACAAACTTATGGATTGAAGTTTACTTCGGTAACGAAATCAGCTTTTATTACGGGGCTTGCCGTTCCGCTTACTCCATTTGCATATTGGCTTGTAGAAAAAAAAACAACAGGCTCCTGGCAAAAAGCAGGCGTAGTAATAGCTACTTTGGGGCTATGGCTTTTTACTGATCCTGATATCAATAATATTAATCTTGGCGATTTTCTTACTTTACTTTCCACTATGTTTTGGGCATTTTATATTACGTATATGGATGTGTTTACAAGGGGTAGAACCGAATTCAAGGAAACTGCTCAGCTTGTAATGTTGCAGTTCGTGGGTGCTTCGGCTATATCGCTGTTCTTTTTT
>CAYQTZ010000296.1:0-4017 GCA_964420565.1 uncultured Hyphomicrobiales bacterium | reverse complement strand
TTTTACTGGTGAGCCCTTCCAGCGTATCTTATTCAATGGCAATACCTAACGATAATATATTTCGTATGGCGCCGAGCGATAGCAGCCAGGCACTTGCTATAGCAAAGATCTTCAAATATGGATTTAACCGAAGAGTGATCTTTCCTTTAATAAGAGATGATGAGTGGGGCAATGATCTTTATAAACTCGCTAAAAATGCCTATGAAGCTATTGGCGGAGAAATGGCAGAGCCTGTAAAATATAGCACTGACACTAAGGATTTTTCAAATGTATTGAATACTTTAGATGACAATATAATAGATTTTTATAAGACTGCCGGCGACAAAGAAGCAGGGGTGTATCTTATTAGTTTTGGAGAAGGTGTTAAGATATTGCAATATGCTGATAATTACAGTATGCTCTCTGGTACAAATATTACATGGTATGGCAGCTCTGCTTTTGCAAATAATAAAGACCTTGTTACAAATCCTTATGCGTCTTCATACGTACTATCACGTTTTTTCCCATGCCCAATATTCGGCTTGATGAAAGATGCAGAATATAAGTGGGGTGAATTAGAGAATGAATTACAACAGAAGCTTGGCAGAACTCCAGAGGTATATGCCATGCTGGCTTACGATGCACTGTGGATATCTGCTATGTCATATCTACAGGTAGGGAATGATCCAGATTTTGAGGATCTGAAAAAAGCATTTGTTGGCGAAGCAGATAAATACTTCGGAGTCTCAGGGCCAACAAGCTTAGACAGAAATGGCGACAGAAAACTTACTCTATACGACATCTGGCGAATACAAAAACCAAGTGATACATATGAATGGGTAAAGGTAGGACAATACGACGGAATTACAAAAGATCTTGTGTGGTTTTAAATTTCATGACTTACAAAAATTGGTTCCTTATTACTTTGTAAAATGGGCTTTTTTTTGTAATTTGATTGTTTGTATTAATCAACAAAAGTTAGCTGTATTTAATGAATAAATCGAGGTAGAAAGATGGCAAAAGTTCAAGGGGAAATCGTAGTAGATATAGAGATATGCAAGGGATGCGAGCTGTGCATAGTTGCATGCCCCGAAGAGACGCTGGGCTTGTCTGAGACGATCAATCAAAAGGGTTATCGCTATGCGGTACAGGTAAAAGATAATTGCACGGGATGCGCCAATTGCGGTATAATATGTCCCGATGCAGCAATAACTGTTTACAGAGTGGTAAAGAAAAAATAATTGAATTTATTTATGAATTTAGAATAATTTTAAGGATTGAAAATGGGCGAATTAAGATTAATGAAAGGGAATGAGGCGCTTGCCGAGGCAATGATCAGGGCAGGTTGCGACGCTTATTTTGGCTATCCGATAACGCCGCAATCCGAAGTGCTGGAGTACTTGTCGCAGGATGCCACGCAAAGAACCGGTATGGTGGTCTTGCAGGCAGAAAGCGAAGTGGCAGCCATAAATATGATATATGGTGCCGCCGGTTGTGGTAAAAGGGTGATGACTACGTCGTCGAGCCCCGGAATAAGCTTGATGCAGGAAGGTTTGTCATATATCGCAGGTGCGGAATTGCCCTGCCTGGTAGTTAATGTAAACAGAGGCGGTCCAGGGTTGGGAACTATTCAGCCATCTCAGGCAGATTATTTCCAGGCGGTTAAAGGCGGCGGTCATGGTGATTATTATTTGATAGTTCTTGCTCCGAGCAGTGTGCAGGAAATGGTGGATTTCGTGAAACTCGGCTTCGAGCTTGGCGAGAAATACAGGAACCCGGTGATGATATTAGCTGATGGTGCTATCGGTCAGATGATGGAAAAGGTTGAGCTATTTGATCAGGTAAAAAGAGAAGATAGAAAATACGAATGGGCTACTCAGGGTAGAGAAAAAGGAAAAGACAGAACTTTTATTACTTCTTTGCATATTGTCCCCGAAAAAATGGAAGAGATAAATCAAACATTGCAAGATAAATACAAAGTGATCAGAGAAAAGGAAGTCCTTTATAACACTGTTAACACAGATGATGCTGAATATATTTTCACAGGCTTCGGGCTTGGAGCCAGGATTTGTATGAAAGCTATGGAATTGGGACGCAAAAAGGGCTACAAAATTGGTTTAATCCGACCAATTACACTTTTCCCATTCCCGGAAAAGATATATAATGAGCTTGCTGGTAAAGTAAAAGGCATTTTAGATGTGGAAATGAACGCAGGGCAGATGGTTGAAGATGTTCGTCTGGCAGTAAACGGCAAAACAAAAGTTGATTTTTACGGCAGAATGGGTGGCGTAATACCTTCACCCGAAGAAATTTTAGAGTATTTTGAAAAGCATATAATAGGAGGAGCCAATGAGTGAGAAAGTAGAACTGGCACCCGATCAAAGATTAAGCAGGAAAGATATCGTCAAAGAAGAGAATATTGTCTATAAAAGACCCGACACTTTGATAGATATCCCTAACCACTACTGCCCGGGCTGCGGGCACGGAGCGGTTCACAAAGTGCTTATGGAAGTGGTGCAGGAAATGGGTATAGAATATGATACTATCGGTGTGGCTCCTGTGGGATGCTCTGTGTTTGCATATCATTATATGAATGTAGATATGCAAGAAGCCGCTCACGGACGTGCATGTGCAGTAGCGACAGGCATTAAAAGAACAATGCCTGAAAAGTATGTTTTCACATACCAGGGTGACGGTGACTTAGCAGCTATAGGTACCGCAGAGACTATTCACGCATGCAACCGCGGTGAGAATATTATGATAGTCTTTATTAATAATGGTATTTACGGAATGACAAGCGGCCAGATGGCTCCGACTACTCTGGAAGGTATGGTAGCTACTACATGCCCCCATGGCAGGGATATTAAAACTCAGGGACATCCGCTGAAACTCTCTGATCTTGTGGCTCACTTGCCTGGTGTATGCTACGTAACAAGGCATTCGGTTCACAAAGCCGCTAACATCAGGAAGCTTAAAAAAGCATTGAAGAACGGGTTTACATATTCAAAAAAAGAAATGGGTGTATCACTTATTGAAGTGGTATCAAATTGCCCATCGAATATGAAAATAACCCCTATCGAAGCAAACAAATTCGTGGAAGAGAAAATGATACCGTTTTATCCGCTTGGTGATATTAAAGTTCCGGAGGTGAAGTAATTATGACAGAAGAAGCAATTTTCGCAGGATTTGGTGGCCAGGGTGTCCTTTCTATGGGCATGATGCTGGCTTACTCAGCAATGAAGGAAGGCAAAGAAGTATGCTGGATGCCATCTTATGGCCCCGAGATGCGTGGCGGTACGGCAAACTGCATAACGATAGTTTCCGACTCTTTGATCAGCTCGCCTATTATCTCGACATTCGATACCGTTGTAGCTTTAAATCAGCCATCAGTAGAAAAGTTCGAAGGAAGCGTAAAGCCGGGCGGAGCTATAATCTATGACAAATCAAACATTTTGAAACCGCCCACACGCAAGGATATCACAATATATGGTATCCCCGGAAGCGGCGAAGCCCTAAAGCTTAGAAACATGAAAGTGCTGAATATGATAATACTCGGTGCATTCATCAAGGCACGCGGCACTGTTGATCCGGATACAGTCAAAAAAGCTCTCTATGACGTGCTCCCCGAAAGGCATCACAAATTGATACCGCTGAACGAGAAAGCGCTCGAAGTAGGTATGAGTTTAGTATAAGTATTCTATGAATATTTGATCAAACCCCATTACTTTCAATTGGTTCTGGGGTTTTTTCATTCCAATCTCGTTCCTTCTTTATAAGCTAATATAAGACCATTGCAAAACCAAAGAAAATCCCTCTATGTCCACCTTTTCCCTACAGGTCGGGATCTACGACAAGAGGGGGATTTTATCTTACTTCCCCGCTTGGTAAGAGGGGATCGAGGGGTGTTTATATTTTATAGCGGTCAGCGGTCAGCTTTCAGCTTTCAGCGTAAGAACATGATTACATTGGACTTCCCCGTTTTACAAGAGGGGTTTTATCTTACTTCCCCGCTTGGTAAGAGGGGATCGAGGGGTGTTT
>CAYQTZ010000295.1:0-4022 GCA_964420565.1 uncultured Hyphomicrobiales bacterium | reverse complement strand
TCTCAGATTTGAAAATCCATTCAAGAATATAATATCCAATAATAAACCCCAGAACAAACAAAAGTCCGTACCACCGTGGCTCTATTGGTCCAATAGTCAAACCAAATATAGAAAATGGATCTATCGAAAATATTTCTTTATCAGGTCCCCAACGCAAATATGCTAACAGGTTCATTTTAGAGTTACCATTAATTAACAATAGACAAAATTATAGAATATTATACTGAAATCAAATTAATTGTTAAAACCAATCATGAATCAATCAATGAATACTCCAAAGTTTAGCATAACTTCCATTCTTGAATTAGTCAGCTCGCCATCAGCATTTTGAAATTGATTGCCATCACTATCTTCGTTGTCGTCAAAGTTCAGCATTCTACCCTCTAATCTAATATATGAGAACGACGTAGGTTGGTATTCGGCAGCAGCGGTAATGCCTATACCACTTGCGTTAATGCCTGCGTATTGCTTAGTGTCGTCGAAATGCTCAAACCTAAGAACACCAGCAATTTGTTCCAGTATCTGATATTTCCCCTGTAAAGAAAATCCAAAATAAACAGAAGATTCCAATTCTCCATCATTCATATAGCCATCCTCGTGTGTGGCAAGATCGAATTGGGCTTTCAGACCTAACTTTTTTGTAGGATAAGATTCAATATTGACATTATTATAAATATTCATTTTTGCATTAGCTGAGCCGCCGGAAATATCATTGCCAAACATACCAGAAAAAGAAGCACTAAAAATATCGCCTGCACTATAACCAACATTATAGCCGATGGTCTTATTGTCATTATTTTCTATAAAGCTAAATCCGGAATTTAATATATGCAGCCCTACAGAAAAGGTGCCGTTATCATATAAAGCTCTGACTCCTGAGTGATAGAATGGCTCGACATAAGTAACCATAGAATGGGAAGAAAGCCAGTTATCTTTAGGCAAAAGAGCTTCGCCGCCTATATGAGTTAAAAAGAAACCAGCGTCAACCCATAAGTTCTCAATTATTCTAATTCCGACATATCCTTCCTGGAGCATTTTGCCTAAACCCGGCATAGCAAAAGCTTGGATGGGAATATCTCCATAATGGAATGTGATGACTCCGCGCAGCATATCTTTGTATTCCATATTTGCAGAGATCTGAGCAATATTCAGCCCAAAGTTATTCTTTTGGCCGTCAATATAGGCATACTGTCTGAAGAAATGGTATTCTTCGTTAGTTATCCCAGAATGATCATTATCAGTTGCAATATAAGTATCTACATAAGCACCAATGTGCAATTTCATATCATCATCAGCAGTAACATTCAAAGAAGATAAAACAGCTATTGAAATTAAAAGATAAAAAAAGTGTTTCATAATAAAGACCTTCCATTTAAATAATAAAATAATTAACATATCAAAAATGCTTATAGAATGAAATATAAAAAATGCAATATAAGAATTTTATTCTATAAATAACAGTTACTAAAAATCAAGACAAAAAAAACGAGACCATTGCAAAATCAACAAAAATAATTTGAATAATTACAATAAAATGTGCAAATTTGTATTCTTGAAAAAACCAAGGTGGATTCGCATAATTGGTATTGCAGCGGTCTTGAAAACCGCCGGGCGCAAGCCTGTGGGGGTTCGAGTCCCTCATCCACCGCAAATACCAATGTAAGTCTTTTAAAATCAATAACAAAAATTCTGAAGTTGCCAAACAAGTTAACAAATTCCCTTCTTACCAAATTCCGATTTGGTAAGGATCATTTTTGTCCAAGTTGCACTTGGATCATCTGATTGTGAAAAGTGCATTCCCAAATCGGAGTTTGGGAATGAGGGGAAAACCGTAGTGAACACGCATGCGTGTTCACTACAAACCGCTGACCGCCGACCGCTATAAAATGGAAACACCCCTCGATCCCCTCTTACCAAGCGGGGACGTAAGATAAAATCCCACTTTTTTATCGAAGATCCCGACTTGTCGGGGAAAGGGGGACTTTAGGGGGATTTGCCTTGGTTTTGCAATTGTCTTAGTTTATATGTTAGTAATTGGATTCGTCTCGCCACTGTATGATCTTCCATATATCGGCTCCGCTATTTCGTTTTAGTCGAAAGCTGGCTCTGCCTTGCACTCTGATTACGTCTGATGCGGAGAACATAACTGTAAGATTAAAACTGCGGGAAATATCTTTCAGCGTGGAGTCGCCTATTTCTAATACGATGTCGTTCCATATCAAATCGAGATTCTGAGTGCCCTGAAACAATCCGTATGTTGAGATCATATCTTCGTCGCGTCCCCATGAGACATCAATGCCTCGGTCGTAATCGCGATAGACAAAATTGAAATCATCATGCAGCAGATTGCCATAAACAACAGTATCCTTGAAAATATAGCTGTATCTAAAATTTTGAAATACTCCCTCAATAGTTGTCTGATCCCCAAGTATGGACTGCCCCGAACCATCTTTAGCCAAACCCGGTGCAAAAGGATTATTGCAGGAAGTAATGCTAATGAAGAATATGAGAATTATTGTGATTAATAATTCACGAAATAATTTGCTATCTATGCTCTTCAATTTCATTTATATCGTAGTATTATATTTAAACATAAATAGATTAACGAATAATGCCGATCATTCTTTTCTAAAGGTTTGTTCTTTCCAGACAATATCTTTTTTTAACAGGAAAAGAGGTGCGATGAGTTCCATTATCATAAAGAAAAAAACAGCTGGGATTATCCAACTCATTAATTTTTTGCTTTTTGTGAAAACAATAGAATAATGAATAATTATATAATCCAGAATTAAGCGGAATGCGATAATACCAAATGCCAGAAGTGGTTGAAGCGTAACTATTGCAATCAATAATGATAGCCACATAGCAACAGAAGTCAGTACAAACAAAAACGATAGTATGCCAATATCTTTAGCGCCGACTACCCAGCGGTGGTGCTGTTTTAAATATTCTTTAAGTGTCTTATTTGGTTTGGTATAGCATAAAGAATCAGGATGAGCCAGGTATCGGACTTTCTTTCCAGAATCATGTATGGCATGGAGCAAAGCAAGGTCTTCAGTTACCGAAAACTTGATCTTTTCATATCCGCCTACCCTCATAAAGTCTTTTTTTCTTACTGCGAGATTATTTCCGAAACAGCTCAAGGGCTTGTCCCAGCCGATAGCCGCACTGCCAATAGAATTCAGATACAGCCATTCCAAAGATTGCAAGCGATCGAAAAATCTTTCACCTGAAACATTTGTAAAAGATGATATCAAACCAATATTTTCATCCTGAAATCCGCGAACCATGGTTTCTATCCACTTAGTCCCGGCTTTACAATCGGCATCAGTCAGCAGTAAAATATCCCCCTTTGTTTTATTTATACATGATTGTATGGCTCCGGGCTTGCCTTTTAAGTTAACTACTTTTCTGTCCTCTGTTAATGAGACAACACTAAGATTAGGAATTTGCGGCAATAAAGAGTTAATCAACTTACCAGTATTATCTGTTGATCTGTCATTTATAGCAATTATTTCATATTTATCAACAGGATAGCTATTCATGCTTATAGCAAGCAAACAATCCTGAATAGTATCTTGTTCGTTCCTTGCCGGGACTATAACAGATACGAAAGGTAGATTATTTTTATCATTTATTGGCAATGGTTTGGATTTCTCTCTGATCATACCAGAAAGCACAAGCACGAACCTAATAAAGAATATTATTAGCAGCGGTAGTATTATATATTCAAAAATCATGATTTTCCAAAACGTACATAAAATTAAATTCAAATTACTAATTTTTATTAAACACAGCTAAGCAAATTGCAAAATTTCGTTGCTTGCCTGATTATTCTGAGATCATAGTGTCATGTCAAATATTAATTAAGACCATTGCAAAAGTCCAAAAACTGATCCCACCCCTTCCCTCCTTTACAGAGACTGTGTGATGGGGTATAAATATTGTGAAATATTGCAATAAAAACGATCCCACCCCGACCCTCCCTTATGAGACTGTGTTACAGCCCCCAAAATCGGCAA
>CAYQTZ010000294.1:0-4022 GCA_964420565.1 uncultured Hyphomicrobiales bacterium | reverse complement strand
ACATCTTCAAATTCTTTAAAATGAGCTTTACCACATTTGATTTTGTAGGATTCATTTTTTCTCAGGTCTTCTTGATCTTGTGTCCCTTTAGTTTCAGCAACGAAGTATATCTTTTTCTCATTTTTGAAGATTAATGCCCAGTCAGGATTGTATTTTCCAATTGGAGTTTGTATAGTGAACCAATCAGGTAGTTTGAAATAGAATTCCACATTCTCACTACTCTCACAATCTTTTGCAAATCTATATTCCACTTGTGAATCAAGAGGTATGAAGTCCTTAAAAATCGTCTTATTATTATCACTTATATTCAAATCGTTATCTGATCTAAATATATCTTTTTCTTCGAATAAAGTCATTTCATATTCTGTATTACCAATTTTCTTATATTTTATTCCGTCAATCATAAGCTCGTGTTTTTTTCTATTTATTATATTCACTACAAGATCGCAGAATAATTGTGGGTTAATGAATACTTCATTCAGCTTACCACTTGAGTTTAATATCCTTGATATGGTTGATCTTGTTAATTTTGTCTTACTCTGAATATATGATAAAATATCAGGGAGATATGGTTTAGAAACATCATATATCATGTTCTTTTCACTGACAAGTTTCGTACCTATTCCCTTTTTTGATATTTCAAGTCCTACTTTAGTTGCTCTTATCTGTGGTTTTACAATATCTGGAAGTTCTTTTATCACTTCTGCTGAATTAGCAATCAGTTTCTCTGTATCGTAACTAACACTATACTTTGTCCTATACTTGATTTTATCCCATATTTCTTTGAACTTAGGATCGAGTTCAAAACCTTTCCTATATTTTAAAGTTATTCGATTATTCTTGTCTTTGATCCTCTTCTTATCAAACTTCACTCCACACTCATCTTCTATCTCTCTTTGTAGGTTGTTAGCAAAATCTTCATAGCTTTCATTAGCAATGACTGTTAGAATATTTATGCTTTTGTGAAATATCCTGTTCCCTTCTTTGTTCACAGGTAATCGTAATCCTCTTCCTATTTCCTGACGTTTCTTAAGTTCTGATTTAGTTTCATTTAGAGTGCAAATCTGAAATACATTTGGATTGTCCCAGCCCTCTCTCAATGCTGAATGGCTGAATATGAATTGCAATGGTTCATTTACATCGAGAAGTCTTTCCTTGTCTCTCATTATTAATTGATAAGTATCATTGTCGGCTTTTGATTCTCCCTGAGTGTCCTTCAATACACCTTTATTGTCCTGAGAGAAGTATCCATTATTAACTTCTTCAAGAGTATATGGTATCAAACCATTGTAAATCTCTTTTTGTCTTATCTCGGTGAATAATTCATCAAACCATCTCGCTATCTTTCCTTTTTTGGAAGTTCCATTATCATCATAATATCTATAGTTTGCCACTCTGTCTATAAAGAATAGTGATAGAACTTTAATACCCTTGTCTTTATGGCTTAAGCATTTTTTGAAATGTTCTTCTATGGTCTTTTCTATTTGAAACTTCATTATTTCATCTGTCATACCACCTTTTGTTTGTCCTTCAGTCAAGATGATACCATTAGCAAATGTAAGCATTTTATTTGCAACGTCTATTTCTTCAATAATATATCCATTTTTATAAATATCTCTATGCTTTGATTTTTCATACAGATCATCACCAACCGTCACCGTTATTACTTTTCGGCTAATTTCCTTTTTTTCATTAATATCAATTGATATTTTGACATTCGTTCTGGTTTTAGTGGAGTAAACGCTTTCTAAGCTGATGAATGCTTCATTAAACGAATTTTCAGTAACAATTGAATCTACTTCAATCTGTTTTACCAGACCAAGATCATAAGCTCTGACAGGGTCAAGATTATAAACAAGATTGTAGAGATTTCTATGTGTTGCTGAATATCTCAAGGTGAAAGCAGGGTTCAGATTTGAAATTGCTTTCTTACGAATATCGGTTTCCATATTCTGAGGTTCGTCAATGATTACAATTGGTGTTGTCAATTGTATAAGTTCAATTGGGACACCAATTATGTCTCTTTGGTTATTAATTATATTTTCATCTTTAGCGAAAGAATCAATATTGATAACCAGTATTTGAATATTATTGTCAATAGCAAACCCCTTCAAAGAGGACACCTTTTTAGAGTCATAGACCTGATAAGAAACCGGAACTTTGTTATACAAATTCTGGAAATGCTCATGCGTAATTTCAAGGTTCTTTAGAACACCTTCCCGAATCGCAACGCTTGGGACAACAATCACAAACTTTTTGAAACCATAGGTTTTATTGAGTTCATATATGGTTCTCAGATATACATACGTTTTGCCAGTACCTGTTTCCATTTCAACTGAGAAGTTCGGGAAGTCTGTTGTTATTTCTTCTTTTTCATCATTTTCTTTCTTAATATTATAGCTCATTTTATGAAGCTCTTCAGACTGAACAATACCGTTTCTTGTCTGAATCTTCTTCAAATTCTGTAGCATGGTTTCCCTGCTAATCTGAATATTATTACCAATACCTATTTGGTTGATTGATGTTTGTGCTGATTGACTCTGAATAGAAAATTCAAAGTCAGAGTCTGAGAGGGGGTGTCCTTCAAACAGGTCAACAACTGCATTTACTGCGTCTATCTGGTATTCTTGGTTTGGGTCAAAGTTGAGTTTCATTTTCTTGCTTCAATTTTCAATATGAAAGAAAGTTCATATAAATCAATGATATACAATTTCCTTTTTTTGATTACTTCTTATTTTATATTTTTTTGACATAAACAATACATATCAATCTTTAGCAATATTTTTGATATCGTTAACAAAAACATTAAAACTATGAGATGTATTTTTTGCTATATTCAGAAATTTGCCAATTTCCCGTGATCCTGATACTTTTTGATATTTAGTATCAGTAATTTTCTCTAATTCCTTTGAAGGATTAACAATTTTGTCAGGAACTCTATACTTACTTTTACGACTAAACCTAGATAATTCGCTTATTTGAAGTGCATTTTGAACAGATTCCAAATCTCCAAAATACCAGCTTTCCAATTCTCGACATGCAATTCTTACAGAATAATTGGACTTACCTGATTTTTTGCATTTTTCAACAAGGATTCTTTTAATTATATGACAATCACCTGAATCTTGATCTCTAATGATAATAAAGTATGATTCTGGACTATTATACCCCCTCAATTTTCTTTCAATATTATTCTCTAAATCTGTTTTTCCTTCAAATGCAATGAATCTACAGGATATATTGGGAGCTAATCTTGGCATTAAATTTCTAAGGAATTCTTTTGCAGATTCTTCTTCAAGTAAAAAAACTAAATGCTTCATATTGGATCAACCTCCTCAAAAAAGCCCTGTTTCCATAAATATCCCATCTTGTCGCCTTCATTCATCATACTAACAATTAACTCATTATCTTTAGCTCTTTTTATCTGGGAATACCCATCTTTCTTGACTAACCAAAAAACTTCTTCTGTTTTTATTGCATTCAAAAAATCTGGAGAATGCGTTGAAACAAATACCTGTCCACCTCGTTTGGAATACAATCTAAATTCTTCAGCTAACTCACTAAGTAGTTTCGGATAGAGCTGATTTTCAGGTTCTTCAACACATAACAACGGATGTGGTGTTGGGTCAAAAAGAAGCACTAAATATGCAAACATTTTTATTGTACCATCTGATACATAACGGGCTAAAAAAGGGTCTTTAAAACTTCCATCTTGGAATTTCAGTAATACTCTTCCTTCCTCTGTCACTTTAGCTGTAACTGACTTAATTCCAGGTACTCTATTCTTTAGTTTTTCTAATATTAAGTTAAAAATATCATTATGCTGTTCAAAAAGATATTTTGTTACTAATGATAAATTCTCACCTTCTCGTGAAAGATGTTCAGCATAACCGTCATCTTGAGTCTGCCGAGCACTACTAATATGAAAATCAGAAACATGCCAATGCTCAATTAGCTGACCAAATTTTACTGCTGCTGGAAACTGTTCAAATTGAGACAATCCCTTTATAGCAAGTATATCT
>CAYQTZ010000293.1:0-4033 GCA_964420565.1 uncultured Hyphomicrobiales bacterium | reverse complement strand
TTAACCCAAGAGAAAAAGTTATTCTTCTCTCTTTCATTTTTTTAAAATTATGTAATAGAGTTTCGCTGGAAAGAGTAATGGCATGTATAGGGTTTTTCAAATCGTGTGCAATTATTGAGAAGAATTTATCTTTTGTAGCCATAGACTCTCTAATCATTTTTTCAGATTCAGTTAACTCCTCTAACAGCATATTTTTTTGATATAATGATATTTCAAGCTGCTCCTGGGATACTCTCAATTCCTCGCTTAAAGTAATCAGCTCTCTTTCATATTGCTTTCTGTCAGAGATATCTACTATTGATGACATATTCCCCGTGATTTCATTATTTCTGTTATACACGGGACTCGAAGCAATTAATACTGTAAAAGAGCTACCATCTTTTCTAATAGCTTTTCTTTCACTGATGATATTCTGCCCTTTCATTACCTTTTTTAAGTTGTTTTTTACCTCTTCCTGTTCCTCAAAAAAAGAATATGCGGGCTTCCCGATAATTTCAGAAAAATGTTCATAACCCCACATTTGCAAACAACTGCTATTAAGATATAATAAATCCCCTTTTGTATTTGTAATAACAAAAGCACTGATAGAAGTATCAAAAGCTGTTTTAAATTTCCTCAATTCATTCTCAGTAACAATTTTTTTATCTATTTCATCTTGTAGTTGATAATTAATTTTTGTCAGTTCTTTGGTTTTGTGATCAACAATTTCCTCAAGTTTATTTCTATAAAGATCTAATTCGTCTTGTTCGTGTTTTCTTTCTGTAATATCAGAAAAAACTCCAAACGCACCCTTATAATTCATTTCCTCATCAAAATTTGGTGTTGTTGTAACGCATAAATACTTAGCTTTGTCATTAGCAGTTCGAATCTTGATCTGATATGTAGATTTGGCACCTTTTTTTCTATTACTCGTCTCAATATTAATTAACTCTTTACCATCCTTCTCAAGAAATTCAAAAAGCGAATGATTAATTAGTTTATTTGGAGCGATGTCAAATATTTGATCTGCTACTGGATTTGAGAAAATAAATCTTTCGTTTTGATCTACTAAACCGATACCAACTCCTTGCATATTGATCAATTGCTTATATTTCTTTTCACTTTCTACAAGCTTTTCCTGCATCAGTTTACGCTCTGTAATTTCTATTGTATGAGAAATAATAGCATATACACCTCTTTCATTAAGACAGTTCTGTAAATTTGTCTCTACCCAGACCCAATGACCATTTTTATGTTTTGACTTGTATTCTACTTTTCTCATCCCACCTGTTTCGCTAAGTACTCTATTGAAAGTAATATTATAATGCTCTACATCATCGGGATTGATATATTCCTGAATATTGGTTCCAATGCGTTCCCAGCTTTCATATCCGAGAATATTGCATAAGGAATCGGTTTCATACATGATGGTACCTTCTCGGTTTAGAATGCCAAGAATACTATAGGAATTGAGAGTTAAAAGACGATAAACACCAAAAGAAATGGAATCTGTTTGTAATACTTCAATATTTTTGTTACTATGCATTTAAGTTCTCCAAACTTATTTTTTTATAGTTGATATTATTATCATATTGCCATGAATACTACAATTTAAAAATTATTAAGATAATCATATTTTGTATTTTATGAAAATTAATTTTTTGTTATGGTGAATTCACTATCAATAGAAATATTAGTTCAGTAGTGAACACGCATGCGTGTTCACTACTACTTCCCATCTTGGTAAGAGTGGGACTTTTATCTTGCTTCCCCTCTTGGTAAGAGGGGGGTATCTTAACTTCCCCTCTTGGTAAGAGGGGATCGAGGGGTGTTTCCATAAAATGTAACCGATATATAAAGTAAACACCCCCTAACCCCCTCTCGCAAGAGTGGGACTTTTATCTTGCTTCCCCTCTTGGTAAGAGGGGATCGAGGGGTGTTTGTGAAAAAATATAATATCCATATATTTCCAATCTTTAGTTTACATAGAGTCAAGATTCTTTAAGTTATGAGAATTAATAATATTTCTTGATTTTATCGTAAATTTATTGTATTTTTTTCTTACTTTGAATTACTTATGAGTTTTAGGTTATAAATCATAATGTGTAAAATATGGAAAATATAGAAATATTTGACTCTATCACTAAGTCTCAATTGCTAATAGTTGATGACTCGAAAGATAACCTTGATGCTATGAATATCATTTTACGCAAGGAAAATTATGATGTGATTATGGCAGATAGCGCCAATGCAGCTCTGAAGCTATTGGATACAATTTCCCCCGATCTGTTTTTATTAGATATCGAAATGCCACATATGAATGGATTGGAGCTATGCAGAAAGATAAAGGATAATAGTAAATTTGAGAATACACCTGTAATATTTATTACTGGAAAATCTCTTACTGAAGATCTGGTGGAAGGATTTATCGCCGGCGGAGTAGATTATCTTGTAAAGCCTTTTAATATTAAAGAATTTCTTATTAGGAACAAAACGCATATTGACCTGAAGTACTCCCGTGAGATTATTATGCAGAACTCTAGAAAGATTGAGGATTATAACAAAGAACTCATTGCTATTAACGAACGACTAATAGAATTAAACTCAGCTAAGGATAGATTCCTTAATGTTCTTCGGTCAGACCTCCAATCTGCAGCCGATTATGTAATCACTCTTATGCCCGAGCCATATGATAATGATAATATTAAAGTTAGCTGGGAGTTCCACCCGTCATCTCAACTTAGTGGCGATTCATTTGGTTACCACTGGATAGATGATAAATTTGTTTTCTTTCTAGTAGATGTATCTGGGCATGGTGTAAAATCTGCATTACAGTCTGTATCAGTTCTAAATATATTACGTAGCCAGTCCTTACGAAAAACAGATTTCACAAAACCTCAGCAGGTGCTGACCGGTCTCGATAAAGTATTTCGTATTAAGGAGCCAAGCTTCCTCTATTTTTCAATCTGGTATGGATGCTATTCACCCAAAACGCAAGATCTTGTTTATGCTGGAGCTGGACATCCACCAGCAATCCTTTGGCAAAACTCGGAGAAAAGAATGCTTAGGTCAAAAAATAAGCTGATAGCTGGCTTTGAAGGTGTGAATTTCAAAAGCAACAGGATAAAGATACAAACCCCAGCCTGCTTATATGTTTATTCTGACGGAGCTTATGAAGTAAAAAAAGAAAACGGCAAAATGTATACTTTTGGCGAGATGAGCGATTATTTAACTGAAAATGCTAATTCTGACGATAGAGAATTGCCAATGCTTTACGAAAACATACAAAACATCAATGCCCGGGAAAAATTAAAAGATGACTTTTCGATAATGAAACTAAGCTTTAAACCATGATCATTCATAGCTCCCAGAGCTTGTAAAACTGCTTTGTCGCATACGTATCTTTTTGGCATCTGCCGTGCCTATTACGTTCCCACATTCGCACAAAACTGTATCGCCACTGCGCAGTGTTTTATCTTCTACTATCCTGCCATACCAGCAGCGAAGTACTCTACCCTTCCCTATCTTCCTGTATTTCAATAATTTGTTCCTGCATTTAGAGCATTTTATCGTCAGCATATTAAAAGATGAATATTTAACAAAATATACATCCAAATAAAGAATATTATGATTAAAAAGCAAATATTTGAATAACATTTATTATTAGAGACGTATATTGATACAACAGGTAGCAAATAAATGAATCCTAAAATTCATGCAAAGAAGCAGTAGGGAAGACGCATACGTGTTCCCTACAAACCAAGTCATAATAGATCGTGATAATTTCCGTCCCAAAGCGGAATTTGGGACGGAGGGGAGAAAAGCGGATAAATTTTTCACAAACACACCTCGATCCCCTCTTACGAAGCGGGGAAGTCCGAAGCTTTCACTCATTACCAAACTCCGATTTGGTAAGGATCATTTCTGTCCAATTTGCACTTGAGTCTTCTTATTTTTTGTCTTGCCAACCCCAAGCTCCCATAACCGTAGGGAACACGCATGCGTGTTCCCTACAAACCAAGTCATAATAGATTGTGATAATTTCCGACCCAAA
>CAYQTZ010000292.1:0-4036 GCA_964420565.1 uncultured Hyphomicrobiales bacterium | reverse complement strand
ATTTTTAGATCATTAATATCTGGAGTTGATCTTCCTTCCGATCCATCGAAAAGTGAGTAAATGTAATCCTGTATTCTGAATCTTGCTTTTCTTGCAGCTTCTACGCCTTTAAAAGTAAAATTATACGTAGAAGAATAATGTGCAGACATTATAGCATAGCGAATATCCAGTGGATCTATCTCCTTGTCCATAAGTTCTCTCAGAGTAAAGAAATTGCCCAGGGATTTGCTCATTTTTTTGCCCTCTACTTCCAGAAACTCATTATGGCACCAAAAAGCAGTGGGGTCAACCCCATAGCCAGCATGGCTCTGGGCTATTTCGTCTTCATGATGAGGAAACTTCAGATCAATACCGCCAGTGTGAATATCGAATGGAAGTCCAAGCAGTTCCTTTTCCATTGAAGAACATTCAATATGCCAGCCGGGACGACCGGGGCATTGCTCGCCATTGATCTCGAAATCCCAGTATGGTTCGCTTTCTTTTTTGGCTTTCCACAAAACGAAATCGCTTACCTGTTCGCGTTCATATTGGTCGGTATCTATTCTTGCACCTGTACGGAAATTATCGAAATCAATTTTTTTCAATCTTCCGTATGTATGCTCTTTTCGCCATTCATTTACATTGAAATAGACTGAGCCGGCAGATACATAGCCAAACCCATTATTTACGATCATTCTGATAAGTTCTTGCATTTGGGGTATATACTCGGTAGCTTTGGGCAGATCAAAAAAATGATCAGTGTTTATACCAAGCTCACTGATGTCGTCTAAGAAAGCTTTTTCGTAATAATCTGTAAATTTTTTTAAATTCAATTTGGGATCATCTGTCTGCATGCCCATCTCATCTTTCCACATACCGCTGCCAAGGCTGCTGTCGCGGATAGTTTTATCGTCAATATTGGTAATATTCATTGCCCACTTAACTTCGTAGCCACCTACTGTTCGGAGTACTCGCTGTAAAAGATCAGCAAAGATGAAAGCCCGCATATTCCCAATATGAGCGAAATTATAGACAGTTGGACCGCAGGAATACATCCTTACGACATTCCCATCTAAAGGTTTGAAATCCTCTACCTGCCTTGACAAACTATTCAATAATTCAATATTCATATTTCTCTATTCAAAATGTTGCAACATAATAAGTTTTCAAGGTAAGAGTTTTCTAAGATATTTCAAAAACAAATTTTTGATATTGCACAATTGCATAGTTTTGAAAAATATAAATCATAACAATTAAATCTATTCTTTTTATCATTATTTAATTTGAAATTTCTATACCTCACGTTTTATAAAACTGCTCCTTTGTCTGGTTGATAATAAGCTTTCAGTATCAATATCAATTTCCCGGATAAAAATTAGTAGTGTCATGTCAAATATTTTAATTGTCAATCAATCAGGAATGATTGATCTACTATGAGTAGGTTTCTTCAGTAGAACAATCATTCTTGATTGTTGTTTATTTAGTTGATATGACACTACCGAAACAGAAGTAATAATTCATTGTGAAGAAATAAAAAATCTTAATATCTTTTCTTTTGATTATGTTCAAAAAATTTAAGAACTTGAAGGTTTGTAATTTACAAAGATTTGAGAATTGATATATGATACACCTGGATGCAGAATTTTACACAGGGGCAGCAAAAGCTGAGCATTTCCCTAACACTCAATTCCCTGAGATAGCTTTCTCAGGAAGGTCAAACGTTGGGAAATCATCTTTGCTTAATAGTATAGTGAATAAAAAAAAAACTGGCTTTTACAAGCTCTACACCTGGAAAAACGCAGATGATAAACTTCTTTCTGGTTGATAAAAGATGGATGTTTGCTGATCTCCCGGGTTTCGGATATGCCGCTATATCTAAAGGAAAGCGAGAAGAATGGGTAAAATTGAATTTTACATACTTTGAGACAAGGGAGCAGCTTAAAATGGTTTGCTGTCTGGTTGATAGCCGCCACGACCCGCAAAAGCACGATATGGCTTTGATAGAGTGGTTAGAAAATAATGCGAAAAAGTTCATTATTATACTGACAAAATGCGATAAGATATCCAAAATTGCTGTAGAAAGCAGAAAAAAGCAGTTAGAATATCTGATGCAAAATTGTCAGAATGCTTTGGAAGTGCTGCCTTATTCTACTGTAACAGCTATGGGCAGAGACCAACTTTTAACTATCATTAAAAGAGTAGTTTCCGAAAAAGAGTAGTTTCCGATAAAAATTTTTAGTAAATAAATAGATATAAAAGAATTATGAAAAAAATTGCAAAAGATGACACTTTAGACAAAATATCTGATTCAATCGCTGAGAGCATTACCGTAAAAACCAGAATGCTCGACCAGTCAATTGAATCAATAGCGTTTACTTCGTATAAGCTAAGCGACTGCCTTCGTAACGGCGGAAAAATACTTTTCTGTGGTAATGGGGGAAGCGCCGCAGATAGTCAGCATATAGCGGCTGAGCTTGTAGTCAGGTTCCGCTCTCACGTAAACAGAAAAGCTATGGCAGCAATGTCTTTAACTGTGGATACTTCAATACTCACTGCTTGTGGCAATGATTATGGTTTCGACAAAATTTTTTCCAGACAGGTAAAAGCTTACGGTAACGAAGGTGATGTGCTGGTGGGCATATCTACCAGCGGGAATTCAAAGAATGTAATGCTTGCCTTAGAGCAGGCAAAAAAGCAGGGAATGATGGCTATTGGATTGCTGGGTGGAGACGGTGGCAAGATAAAGCCAATCTGCGACCATTCTGTTGTTATTCCTTCTGATATTACAGCCAGGATTCAGGAATGTCATATTATGGTAGGTCATATCTGGTGCGAATCAATAGAAGAATCACTATTTCCGAATGCATGCAAAAAATAAAAAATATTGCTTGCATATATTAAAAAGTCTTTTTAAGTTTGTAATCTGTTTTTAGCCACCTTAGCTCAGTTGGTAGAGCAGCTGATTTGTAATCAGCAGGTCATTGGTTCGAGTCCGATAGGTGGCTCTTCTTATTTTATCTCTGGTAGAAATAATCTAAATTCTAATCTTTCGAAATGATGATCAATATTTAAATCTCATGCTACCTTTGCACTACCAAGTCGCTACTTATACTGCAGTGTTGGCTTTTGATTAAAACCTTCCGAAGTCTTCTTTGGCTTCGGAAGGTTCAAATATGCTGACCGCTGTCGGTTGATTGCTAACTACACAACTCTCCTCCACACAAACCACCCACCAACTCCTGCGAGCAAGCCGATGAAGATGAAAACGGCCCATTCGGTGAGGGTCGGGATAGTTAATGTCCTAAGTATGGGGTAGCCATCAATACCCATCATCCAGGTACTGACAAAATCAAAGCAAGGAAGATTGGATTGATCAGAAAATTCAGCATCATCTAATTCTTTTATGATATCATCATCAACATCCATACCACCCCAGTTACCAGTGTCAAAAAGAGATGCTCCATCATAACCCCAAAAACAACATTCTATTGTTCCAGCATTAGATCCCACAAAACCACCTACATAATTATTATTTCCCTGAACGGATCCTGTGGAATAGCAATTTGTTATGCTTCCTGCACTATTATTAGATCCCACAAAACCACCTACATCATTATTCCCCTGAACGGATCCAGTGGAATAGCAGTTTGTTATGCTTCCTGCATAAACAGCTCCGACGAAACCACCTACATAATCACTTCCTTCAGCGGATCCAGTGGAATAGCAGTTGGATATTGATGCTTCATAACTATATCCGACGAGACCACCTACAAAATCTGCTGATTCGGTAACTGATGCACTGGAATAGCAGTTTGTTATGCTTCCTCCAGTATTATTTTGCCCGACTAGACCGCCTATAAAATTTACTGTACCTTTAGCTGAGCCAGTAGTATAACAATTGGATATTGATCCTATATTATACCCAGCAAGAATACCAACCATGGAGTATCCTTCAATTGATCCATCTACCACACCAAGATCAGCAATATTTGCAGTTCCACTTACTCTCCCAAACAAACCTTGCCAGGAAGAAACAGACGTAATTCCTAAGTTTTTT
>CAYQTZ010000291.1:0-4037 GCA_964420565.1 uncultured Hyphomicrobiales bacterium | reverse complement strand
CCTCTTACCAAGCGGGGAAGTAAGATAAAATCCCCCTTTTTTAAGATGGAGTTAGAGTGTATTTACTGATTATATCGGATAAATTTTTCAAAAACACCCCTCGATCCCCTCTTACCAAGCGGGGAAGTAAGATAACCTCCCCCTTTTTTATCGAAGATCCCGACTTGTCAGGAAAAGGGAAACATAGGGGGATTTTCTTTGGTTTTGCAATTGTCTTCAATATTAAGAAACAATGTCAAGACAAGTATAGATTGTTGCTCAATCAAGAATTATCAAGCCACTAACTAATTGATATTACAAGTAGAAAAATCAGCCTTGATTGTTTTCTGCATAGTTGAATTTACAAGAAAATAAATATGATAAATAATTCTGTGCATTTCCAAAAATAAGTAATAATACTTAATTAATCTTCTTAACAAAATCCTTAAATTACTTTCTATTAAAAAAGGGCCTTGTTTTTGATATTAAATTTGTAGATCATTACTTTATGATGAAAACTGTAAATATTGAAGAGATTGAAATTGGTCAGATAGTAGCAGAACCTGTTCGTAATAAATTCAGGCAGATAATACTATCTCAGGGCAGTTTGATCACTGATTCACACAAGCATATTCTAAAAACATGGAATATTAATCAGATAAAGATAATTACAGAAAATGGATCTGAAGAAGATATGGCTACTTTGAATGATATTAGTATCGAAGCTCATAGAATTGTTAGCAGCAGATATAACTGGGTGCCAACTAACAAATGGGAACACGACCTTATTAATGCTACAGTAAAAAAAGAGATTATTAATTTATTAAATATGAATATCTAATGGGTTTTGCAGATAAAATAGTTAATTCAATTGAAGAATTACCAACTCTTCCAACAATATATTTAAAATTACTCGAAGCTATTAAAGATCCTTTTTCAAACACCAGAGCTATTGCTGATATTATAGCCACCGACCCTTCATCGGCAGCAAAGATCTTAAAGCATGTAAACACTCCTTTTTTTGGTCTAAAGTGTAATTGCGACTCTTTGACGCAGGCTATTTCTTTCCTCGGTTATAATGAGATAAAAAATCTTGTTTTAGCTCTTTCTATAATTAAAATGTTTGATAAAATCAAGCCATTGGATAACTTTAACATAATTGACTTTTGGAAGCATTCTATAGCTGTTGGAGTGGCTTCCCGAATAATTGGGAACACCTGTAAAATTAGTAATTTAGACAATTATTTGCTTTCCGGGCTTTTGCATGATATAGGAAAGCTGGTATTCTTAATACATTTTTACGAGGAATATTCTGAGATTGTTCAATATGCATTTAATAATAAGATAGGTATTGATGAAGCCGAGACTATTTTTTTTGGCACTACTCATTTGGTAGTCGGAGAGATTCTTGCTGAGCGCTGGATGCTCCCTCTTTCTATTAGAAAAGCTATACGTAATCACAGGACTGGCAATATAAAAGGCGAACATAGATCTTTGGTAGCTGCTGTTCATGTAGCAGACATTTATTCTCGTGCTATGCTGTTCGGCAGTAGCGGAGATAGAATTATACCGCAACCAAACCATGACGCGCTAATGGCAATCAATTTACCTTATACTTTCTTTACCGATTCATTTGAATTTTTCTTGAACGAATATAATAATTCAATTAATGTGATATTAAATTAGAATGCTGATAACCAAAGAAACATATTTTAGAGATAACTCCTTATCTGATTCGGGGCATCATAGTGATAATATCAGATTATTTGAATTTGCTCTTCAGTATTCGTCTTCCATTGATGATAATGATGATTTTTCTTCAGTAATAACTCGTGGATTAAAGATATATGGCGAGCTAAAAATATTCCTGTCATCGTCGGTATTTTTATTAGATGAAAATAATTTCTTATTTAAGCACAGAATTACGATACCACATGACAAAAAGAATGATATCATCAATACTTTTTCCAAAATGGTTGAATGCGGTACGATAGGAACTTCTATCGAAGCAAATATTTGTGCTGTTTTCCCTGATAATAATGTTATTAATTCCGATGAAGATTCCTATTTTATCGTTTTCCCCTTGGGCAATAGCAAAACTGTGTTCGGATTATTAGTTCTTGAATCAAAGATCTCTCCGCATGAAATTGATCGGGCTTTTATGAATACTATTAAAATGATCATCAATATATATAAACTCAAAATTGAAAGATCATTATTATCGGAAAACCTCAGAAAAACACAGTCATATATAAAAGAACTTGCTTCAGAAAAAGCTTTAAAATTGTTAAGCAAGGAATTAATTGATTTAAAATTTTAATTCCCGCTCACTCATCCTTTTTTATACTTTCAGGAATTTTTATTATATTCACGCCTAAGGTTTTTAAAATTACTAAAGGTTTCTTCATGGAGCAAGACCGTGGACAGTGGAGTTCTAAAATTGGATTCATTTTTGCGGCAGCCGGCTCAGCCATCGGGCTTGGAAATATCTGGAGATTTCCTTACGTAGCCGGACAAAACGGAGGCGCAGCATTTGTACTTTTATACTTATTATTTATTGTTTTACTCGGTTTGCCCTATATGATGGCAGAATTTGCTCTCGGCAGGCATACTAAAAAAAATCCTATCGGTGCCATCGAAAAGATCAAGCCGGGGTCCTTATGGAAAGCTGCAGGAGCATTAGGGATACTGACCGGAATCGTTATCCTCTCATTTTATGGAGTAATAGCCGGGTGGACATTTGGGTACATTTTCAATATGGCATTTGGAAATTCTTTAGTTTTTCAGGATTTTATAGCCAATCCTCTAATAGTAGTTCTTTTATTTGCTTTCTTTATGATAATAACTACATTGATAGTGCATGGAGGAATATCCCGCGGAATCGAAAAATGGTCTAAGATACTAATGCCCGTTCTCTTAGTGCTTTTATTTGGAATGGTCATTTATGCTAATACACTCGAAGGATCTTCCGAAGGACTGATATTTTATTTAAAACCCGACTTCTCGAAAATTACAGGATCAGTGATCATAGCTGCTTTAGGCCAGGCATTCTTTTCGCTAAGTCTTGGCATGGGACTTATGATAACTTACGGCAGTTATTTATCTAAGAAAGCCGATATTATGAGCTCCACTCTATACATTGGTCTTTTCGACACATTGATAGCTATTTTGTCCGGATTGATAATATTTCCTGCATTATTTTCTATGGGAGGTAATGTAAGTCAAGGACCTGAATTGATATTTATTGTATTTCCAGAACTCTTTGCAAGTATTCCCGGTGGTTTCGCTATGGGTAGTATTTTCTTTGTTTTGCTATCAATAGCTGCGCTTACATCCACTATTTCCCTTCTTGAAGTGCCGGTATCGTATATGGTGGACGAAAAGAAAAAAGATCGGAAAAAAGTTGTCTGGGGAGCGGCATTTGTTGCTTTTCTAATTGGCTTGCCTTCTGCTTTAAGTCAGGGTTCCGTAGAAATATTCACAGAATTTGGAGTAATCCCTACAACATTTTCTGATCCTGACTTTTTAAGTCACATGAGCTTTCTTTTTGGCGATATAGCTCTTACCATCGGGGCATTATTCCTATCCATTTTTGTCGGTTGGGTATGGGGAGCCACCCATGCAGCCGATGAGATATCTGAGGGTGCGAACGCTTTTCATAGTATCAGAGGTTTGTGGATTTTCATGATCAAATATTTTATACCGATAGTGATATTTTTCTTTCTGCTCAATACTTTGGGTGTATTCAAGTATATATTCTAAGCACTAAAAATCCTTAGTATTTGCTAATTAAACATTCGTAATGAATGGTGTGTTTTCACAAATACGCCTCTTTTATGGAGGGTTGGGTAGTGGAGGCGGGTGGAAAGCGGTTATATTTAATGGGAACACCCCTCGGTCTCTTCTTGCTAAGCGGGTAGCAAGATAGAATCACTCTCTTGTCGTAGAACACGACCTGTCAGGGCAAGAGAGGATTAGAGGGAATTGAAATTGTTTTATCAGAATGTACTGCCCCAGCGTGAAACTAACAAAAGGTAATTATTTTTTTATGGATATTC
>CAYQTZ010000290.1:1980-4038 GCA_964420565.1 uncultured Hyphomicrobiales bacterium | reverse complement strand
GTGTTTGTAAAAAAATATAACCTGTTTTACGCCTTTTCAGCCAGAGATTACATATATAAACGCAAAAAAGCCGCTTTTTTTACAAAGCGGCTTTAAAATGATGGAGTTGCCTTAAGAAACTTAGTTCTCGAGTTCATTCAAATCTTTAACAAACTGTTCGATATCTTCATCGCGGAAGCCCTTGTTTTTTGATGCTGATTCGAGTGTTCCCCAGACGGGTTCGCCACAGGCAATACACTTAATACCTTTATCCATAAGGTATTTAACCGAAACGGGTTTCTCGTTGATTAGTTCTGCTATAGTTATGTCTTTAGTTATCTGCATTGGAATCATCTCCTTTGTTTTTAATTTTTTTGGTTTTTGTATTTGTTGGGAATCCAAGAACCAACCCCATCATACTTCCATAAAGCGTAGTTATATACCAATTAGATGTTATCGGACAGGTTCCGCCGTTGCATCCTACGAAGTAGTAATATGCGTAACCTCCAATAGCGCCAATCAATGTAAATCCAGCCAATTTATAGTATTTATTCATTGTATCTTAGTTACTTTGTTCTGGATTTGGTACACCAAGCACATCGTTGATAGCTTTCTGGTAGCCTTCTTTTGGCATAGCGCCGATAGACATTCTCGGTTTATCTTCTTTTGGTATAAACAACACAGAAGGAATACTGCGAATACCAAATATTTGTGCCAATTCCTGCTCTTCTTCGGTATTTATCTTATATATATCAACTTTCCCATTGTAATCGCTTTTCAGTTCTTCCATAATAGGACCCACCATTTTACATGGTCCGCACCAGTCAGCATAAAAATCTATGACTGCAGGCACTTCCCCTTGGTAGCTCCACTCTTGCTTCGATTCATAATCAAATATCTTTTCCAGAAAAGTTTGTTTTGTTAAATGTTCAACTTCCATTATCTTACCCTTTGTAAAAAATTAACATTATTATTTATATGAAGACTATTATATATAAAAAGTATTTCATTTTTTTTAGATAACAATCATTCAAAATCTATATTGCTGACGAGTAATATAGATTCTTATTTTATTTAACTATGAAAAATCAATCAAAAGCATATTTATTAGCGTTGTCAGCAGTTCTTCTATGGTCAACAGTTGCCACAGCATTTAAAATTGCATTATCTATGTTAGATTTTGTATCATTATTATTTTACTCTACAGGCATATCTTTTATTGCATTATTTATTATTGCATTATCTACAGGCAGATTGGGAAGCATAAGATTATGGAACGGGAAAGACTATTTTCGTTCGGTGTGGATGGGATTTCTTAATCCTTTTTTATATTATTTTGTTCTCTTCAAAGCATATTCTTTACTGCCAGCTCAAGAAGCTCTTACATTAAATTATTCATGGGCAGTAGTGATCGTACTGCTTTCAATACCACTTTTGAAGCAAAAGATAAGGCTTCGCAGTATAATTTCAGTTTTTATTAGCTTCTTGGGTGTCGTCATTATAGCAACTCATGGCGATCCATTTAGTTTGGATTTTTCTGATGAATTAGGGGTGATCCTTGCGGTTGGTAGTTCAGTTATTTGGTCGCTGTTCTGGATTTATAATATACTGGATAAAAGAGAAGAAGTAACCAAGTTATTGTTCAACTTTCTGTTTGGTTTTCTGTTTACTCTGATATATTGTATTATAAGTAATACACTAACAATCCCGAAATTCCATGGGATTCTTGCTGTTACTTACATTGGCTTATTTGAGATGGGAATAACTTTTGTGCTGTGGCTTATGGCGCTAAAGCTCTCAGAAACTACTGCTCACGTGAGCAATTTAATATATTTGTCTCCATTTCTTTCATTGGCTTTTATTGGATTAATTATTGGTGAGGAGATATTATACTCGACGTTTTTTGGTCTGATTTTAATCATTGCAGGGATTATACTACAACAATATAAAAGAAAAAAAACTTATAAACGTTAGATATAATGGATTTAACATTTTTATAAATAAACGGAGGATACATGTCTCAAGCAAAAACCGGCGACACAGTAAAAGTTCATTACACAGGAAAATTAACTACCGGCG
>CAYQTZ010000290.1:0-1970 GCA_964420565.1 uncultured Hyphomicrobiales bacterium | reverse complement strand
GAAATATTTGACACATCAAAAGACCGCGAACCATTGCAATTTACAATTGGTGATAAGCAAGTTATATCTGGCTTTGAAAAAGGCGTGGAAGGAATGGAAGTAGGAGAATCGAAAGAAGTTAGCATCAGCGCTGATAATGCTTATGGCGATAGAAAAGATGAAATGATATTCGAGATTGCTAACGAAAATATACCCGAAGATGTTAACCCTCAGGTAGGTCAGCAGTTGACAATGTCTAACCCCAACGGTCAGCAATTCAATGTCATGGTACACAAAATAGGCGAGAACAGTATATTCCTTGATGCCAACCATCCTTTAGCAGGCAAAGATTTGGTATTTGAAGTGGAATTAGTGGATATAGTATAAAGTATTATCTTCATGAAAATTTTAAATCAACCATAGAGCTTTTCTATGGTTGTTTTTTTCAAGTAGGGAAAGCTCTGTATCATCATATTTAACAGCAGGTTTGTCGAATATATCAATTAATTTCTCACGGATAGATTCCCTAAGATAATTTATGACTACTGCTCGAAATAAAATATAGATAGTGTCATGTCAACTTAATAAACATCAATCATTCCTGATCGATTGACAATTAATATTTGAAATGACATTAGTAGGTTGATCATCCTTGATTGACCGATCATCTCTATATATGACTTGACATTAGTCAATAAATGTATCTCCTATTTCTTATCAATTTCTACACGATTCAGAAATTCTCTCAATACGCTTAAATATTCCTCAGTCTTTTCCAGATGATGTTCATGCGAAGCATCTTTGAAAATATGGAGCTGAGAGCCGGGTAAGTTTTGTTGATAATATTTGTTAGTCGCTGGCGTTGCCTCGTCATATTCACCACAGGTGAAAAGAACGGGCAGGTCAATCTTATCTAAATCATTTACTCGCTCGTAGTTTTTTAAAGTACCGGTTACAGTAAACTCACTGGGTCCCCACATATATATATATTGAGATAAATTAAGTTCAGCAAGTGCTTTATTAAGACAATCAGGCCATTTATCCAAACGGCAAACATGTTTATGATAAAATATATTTAAGGCATTTTGATAATCAGTAGTATCATATTCTTTGGTTGTTTCGCCCTGCAGAATAGCTTTCTTTGTTTGATCGGATAATTGTCCGATATAAACCTTCTGGTCTTCCATCCAGTGCTCAGCACTTAGCAATGGACCTGAAAGAATAAGACTTTCCACTTCCTTTGGCTGTTTAGTAAGAATATATTCAACAGCCAGAGATGCTCCCCACGATTGCCCTAAAATATGAATTTTATCCAAATCAAGAAACTGAATTACTTGCTGAAGTTCATCCACAAATCTTTCTATATTCCACAAAGAAGTATCATTGGGATGATCTGAATTCCCGCAACCTAACTGATCGTAGAAAATAACGGGGCGTTCATCAGTCAGACCTGCTATTGGCTCCAGATAGTAATGGTTTGCACCAGGTCCCCCATGTATTACTAAAAGTGGAATGCCGGGCATATCCTTCCGGACTATTTTATACCAGATCTTTCCACCACTTACATTAATATAGCCCTCTTGAATATTTCTTACGTTCGTTGGTTGTGTTAGGTTTTTGTTATTAGCCATTAATCTACTACCGTTACTTTCCTGCATAATTTAATAAGAAATAATTTTTTATTGATCATAGATATATATAAAATTATATTAATTATAATTTAACGAAAAAAATTAATAAAAGTAAATTAATATTACATCCATTGTCATTATATTGGACATGAAATTTGAGTGAAATTTTGTGCTATTAGTCAGAAGATGATGGCTGAAAGCCTCCACTCCGTCCATAATTCCGATTTGGAGCGAAAAATATCAAGACAAATACTATTTTAATTCTTAATTGATCCAACACCCCCTAACCTCTCTTGCCCCAATAGGTCGGGATCTTCGATAAAAAAGTGGGATTTTATCTTACGTCCCCGCTTGGTAAGA
>CAYQTZ010000289.1:0-4042 GCA_964420565.1 uncultured Hyphomicrobiales bacterium | reverse complement strand
GGAAAAAACTAATGAATACAAAATGCTGCTTGCAGAATTTGAGGCAATCGAATCGATTGTGCCCGATCAAGATAAAGATAGATACTATCTATATCTGATCAAGATATATGACAGAACTAAAGAAAATGAGAAATTAGAAAAAACTCAGAAAAAATTGAGAAATTTGTAATTATTTACTAAAAAAAGAAGAAGGATATCATGACTGACAAAGATAACAATAACAAGAAGAAGCAACCGGGGCAACAACAGATCAATATCGAGCTCGGCGATAAAGAAGCCGAAGGGATTTATTCCAATTTAGCGATTATCTCCCACTCTCCTGCTGAGTTTATCGTTGACTTTACGCGTGTACTACCCGGTACAAAAAAAGGGAAAGTTCACGCCAGAATCATTATGACTCCGCAGCACGCAAAATTTTTAATGCACGCATTAATTGATAACATTAAAAAGTTTGAAGCTCAGCACGGCGAGATCAAAACCGAGAGGAAAGATAATATTTTCCCCGGTTTGCAGGGACCGCCAAAAATTAACTAATAGCAAATATTCTTACGGGATGATATAAGCCAGCTTATTTGCTGTATGTATCATCCTTTTTTTTAATATAATTTATTCCGGGAGAGATATATGCACTCAGGTAATTATGTTTTAATACTTCATACTCATTTGCCATGGGTACTTCATCACGGTAACTGGCCTCACGGCGAAGATTGGCTTACAGAAGCCGCCGCCGAATGCTATATACCACTTCTTAATATCTTCAACGAATTAGTGGATGAGGGTGTGCCGCCAAAAGTTACTCTCGACATTTCTCCCGTACTTTGCGAGCAGTTAGAGCATCCCGATTTCAAAGATGTTTTCATTAACTATTGCGACGAAAAAATAGAAGCCGCACAAACCGACGAAAAGAATTTTACAGACTGGGGTTACGATAAGCATCACATCTACCTTACTCAATTCTGGCAGCAATGGTTCGAAGGTAAAAAGCACGATTATATCCATAAATATAATGGCTCAATAATCGGAGGATTCAAAAAACTGCAGGACGAAGGTGCTATTGAAGTAATGACTTGCGCAGCTACTCACGGCTATCTGCCCCTGCTTGGCACAGACGAGAGCATTAATCTACAGATAAAAGCCGCTTGCGAGAATTATAAAAAGCATTTTGGACGCAATCCTCGCGGTATTTGGCTGCCCGAATGCGCCTATCGGCCATCCTATGATTGGCATTCGATGATCCCCATTGCACCATATCACGAAAAGCATTTGAGACCTGGCATTGAGCAATTCCTCGCAAAATTTAATATTGAATATTTTATTACTGATCAGGAACTATTAGAAAGATCATGGCAGATAGGAGCATATCTTGATGCACAGAAGAAGAGATTTGTAAATAATAATTCAGAAGATTTCCCCGAGGATCTAAAATACCACCAGCCAAATCCTTTAGAGATATATAACGTAAGTTCCAGCGATAAAGTAGAATATGGCACATCGTCAGTTTATACTCGCCACCGTGATATTTCCATGCAGGTTTGGAGCGGAGAAGCTGGCTATCCCGGAGAATCTGATTATCTGGATTTCCACAAGAAGCATCTTGGCTCTATGCTCCGTTACTGGCGAGTTACCGATAACAAAGCCGATATGATGTATAAAACCTTATATCATCCAGACTGGACTTACGATAAGATAGACAAACAATCTAATCACTTCATTCATCATATAGAAAATAGTTCCAATTGGTTCAACGGTGCCACGGGAATATTTTCCACTATTTGCACTCCTTTCGATACAGAGCTTTTTGGTCATTGGTGGTTCGAGGGACCATTATTCCTGAAAGCCGTTATCAAAGGGCTTAGCCATTCTCCTTATGTGAACTCTGCGACTGCCGCCGAGCAGTATATGAGAATGAAACCCCAAAAAGTAATAGGTCTGCCCGAAGGTTCCTGGGGAGTTAATAATAACCATGACGTTTGGATCAACGAAGGCAACAAATGGACTTGGGAAATAATCTACAATAACGAAAACAGGATGAAAAAGATCAAACAGCTTTACGACGCTAATAAATCAAGCAAAGTAATGCAAAGAATAATAAAGCAGACCCTTCGCGAATTAATGCTGCTTCAATCCTCGGATTGGCAGTTCCTGATATTTACTGAATCTGCGAAAGATTACGCCGAGCAGCGTTTTGCTTACCACCATACTGATTTCAACAGATTATGTGATCTGGCGGAAAGATATACAGAAACAAAGCATTTGACTTCACAGGATAAATTATATCTCGACGAAACAGAGCGCCGAAATTCTATTTTCAAAGAGCTCAAAATCGATTGGTGGCAGCCATTATAATTATATTCTGACTTATGCGTTTTAAGAATGAAACTATAGAAAATAAATGCTGATCTTGACAAAGGGTAGATGAAAGCTCATCACAAAATTCTTAAGAATTTCTTATCTCTTTCTGCTGCCGAAGTGGTGAGGAAAGGATTAGCATTTTTCACTTATGCAATACTTGCCAGAGTGCTTAATCCAGTTGGTTTCGGCGATTTTAGCTGGGTGATGGTTTTAGTGATGTACTTTCTGCTATTCGTTGATATGGGTTTCAATATGATCGGTATTCGCGAGGTAGCTCGCGATTACTCCATCATCAAAAAATATGTAAATCATATAATTACTATCCGTTCGCTTATTTCAATCATTTGCTTTATTTTACTTGTAATGATAGCCCTTGTTATTGATAAGCCATGGGATATAAAAGTTATGATCATCATATCAGGCATTAATCTTTTTGCTAATGCCCTATTGCTTGATTGGGTGTTCCAGGGTATTGAGAAAATGGAGATAATAGCTATTCGGCAGATAATTATCGGTGCTTTGAATTTAACAGGAGTTCTGATCTTCGTAAACTCTCCGGATGACAAAATACCTGCAATGCTTGTTTTCATGCTTTCCCTGCTTATTAATTCAATTTGGTTGCTGCTCTATTATATAAAAAATTACGGTATGATTAAGTTTTCTTACAGCAGAGAACTCTGGAAAAAGATCTTTGACGCAGCTATACCTATGGGGGTTTCAAATCTCTTTATTACCGTAATTACAGGCATCAGTATCATGCTGCTTGGTTTTATCAGTACTCGTTATGAAACTGGAATATTCTCTGCAGCGCATAAAATATTTATGATATCCATGGTGCCTTTAACAATTATACAAGGCACATTATTCCCGGTTATCTCAAGAGCTCAGACTCTTGCAGAGCGGCAGCAACTACTAAACAAATATACAATCATTGTTTTTTTTGTAGGAGCAATAGTGTGCTTCGCTTTAATTGCTTATGCCGGCGACGTAATGTCTATCATTTATGGAGAGGAATATATTAGCGGTTCATTCGTGATGCAGATACTTCTAGTCAATTCCTTACTTATACATTTCAATAATTCTATCTCAGCTCCTTTGATTGCCTGGAACCACGAAAAAGATGTTTTAAAAGTTATTATACTCGGAGCTATAGTAAATGTAACTATGAATATAATACTAATACCCGTGAGTGGTGCAATTGGTGCGGCTTGGGCTAACTTTACAGGTGAAGTAACAATATCCATAGCTCTTGGGATAACTTCTTATGCAGTTATCAGAAAAGTATATATCATAAATTATCTCAAGATGGTATTGCCTGCGGGTGTGGCTTTTGCTATTGGCTTCTGGATAAGCAATTCATATGATCTGCACTTTTTGATAACGGTCTCTATCAGCATAATTTTATATTCTGCATATTGTCATTTTTCAGGCATCATCAATATCAAAGATATTAAGCAATATATGGCAAGGGAAAAGTAGATATTGATTTTTAGTATAACCGGAAAACTCCTGACCTTATGCAAACAAAAACTTTGTATAAATTAAGACCACTGCAAAAGTCCAAAAACTGATCCCTCCCCGATTCTCCCTTATAAATAAGAGAGGGAGTAACCCATTGATATATAATATATTAACCTCCTACTCTTACCAAGAGGGGAAGTAAGATAAAATCCCCATCTATCAAGATGGA
>CAYQTZ010000288.1:0-4054 GCA_964420565.1 uncultured Hyphomicrobiales bacterium | reverse complement strand
AGAAGCTATTAACAAAATTGTTATTAATATTATCTGAATTTTCAATATTTTTGTCATGTTCATAATATTTATTTTTATAAATTTATATACAATTAACATATATAATGTATTATTGCTAAAATTATTGTTGTTATTTTTTGAAAATCGCTAATGAAATGATATTTCTTTGAAATACTAATTTTTTGTTTCATACGTGAATAAATGGTGTTAATTAATCAAACACAAAAAACTATGGAGATTATGAATAAACGGCAACAGGTGATGGATGAACTTCGCAAGTCTGATATCTTTTCTATTCTTGACGAAGACGAGCTTTATAAGCTTTCTTTATTAACTAACGAAATTGAAGTGCCCAAAGATGAGTATGTATTTTCCGAGCGCCAGGAAGGAAAAACTCTGTATATTGTTGCATCCGGCGACTTACTTCTCGAACTTATGGGGAAACCATTTAAAACCTTCTCAGCGGGTGATAATTTTGGCGAGGTTGCATTGGTCAACGATCAAATCAGGACCGGCAGTATTAAAGCTATCAATGATTCTATCCTGATATGCATAAAAGGGAAAGACCTTTTTGATATTCATAAACTGGATTGCTCTACTATTCTGAAGATCTATCAGTCTATAGCTAAGCAGGTAACTACTTATCTGAGAACAGATAAGCACACTACCACGCATCTTTTAATACAAAAAGGCGAAAGCGAGTTGGTCGAATTCAAATCCTCTTTAAGATGGAATTATCACACTGGCAAATATGACAAAGATGTAGAGCACGCTTCGCTGAAAACTATTGCCGCTTACCTTAATTCTAAAGGCGGATCTCTGATAATCGGCGTAAATGACGACGCTGAGATAATCGGCATTGAAAATGACCATTTTAAAAATGACGATAAAGCTATGCTACATGTTTCCAATCTTGTAAAAGAGCGGATAGACCCCTTACATATAAACTCATTGCAGGTTGTTGTTGAGTATCTATCCGGTAAAAAGATCCTTAGGATAGATGTAGATCCTGCAAAAGTTCCGGCATATCTGAAATACAAGAACGAAGAGCTTTTTTGTATTCGCAGCGGACCTTCTACGACTGCTCTGAAGGTAAGCTTTATATATGATTATATCAAAAACCGCTTCAATGTATGAGTTTCTGATGAGAGATAGAATATTGATAGTTCCTTGCTCGAATAATAATTGATTTTCTTATTAGTTCTTATAATCAGAAAATCGTATATTATATGGATTTTTTAATTGGATTAAGAAAGTAGCATGATATTGAATTATATTATCAGTGGCTTGATTGGTTATTTGCTGGGAGCTGTTCCCTTTGCTTTGCTTATAGTAAAACTATTCGCTAAGAAAGATGTCCGCAAGGAAGGTAGCGGCAACGTAGGGGCTATGAACAGCTATGATATCACAGGCAAAAAATGGCTTGGCGTGGTTGTTATGCTGTTAGATCTGTTCAAAGGATTCTTAGCTCCGATGATTGCAAGTATTTTATTTAATGGTGATTTTATCTGTGTCTCTTTCGCCTCTGTATTTGTTGTGCTTGGGCATAATTACAATGTTTTTCTTGGTTTCAAAGGCGGCAGGGGGCTTGCCAGTGCCGCTGGAGTTTCGCTGTATATAAATAGTTCTGCTCTGATAATCTGGTTGTTGATCTACTTAATATTCTTTTATTTAATATTCAGGAATGTTCATATATCGAGCTTTATAGCTGCATTGCTTCTACCTGTGATAATTTTGCTGATACCTGAAAATATTGTAATATCTTTCAATATGTTTTCTAATCCCGGAAGTCAGGATTTTCTGTTTTTAATGGTCGCTGTGATAGCTGTTGTTATACTCAGGCATATAGAACCGATATTGAAATTGATACGAGAGTCATGACGATTAATTCAGAACCTATTGACTTCAAGGTATCTTACGTATCCTAAGGCTGCATGAACATCAGTATCATATTAACTATATAGTTAACTGTTACGCAAGACAGTTTATCTCTAAATTAAATTAATTAGTGGGTTGATCATCATTGATTGAGCGATAATCTATACAGTACTTGACACTACTATTGTCATGTCAAATATTAATTGTCAATCAATCAGGAATTATTGATCTACTAAAAGTAGGTTTCTTCAGTAGAACAATCATTCTTGATTGTTGTTTAATAAGTTGACATGACACTATAATGATAAGAATAGGCATTCAATATAAAAAATTTTCTTAATTTTTTAGTTTTAAAAAGCAATGGATTCAGAACTCCTGGCGAGCCAATGAAACAATAGTTTCGCATAATTCAACTAACATCCTTTTTTAAGAAAGGGTTAGGGGTAACCATAATAATATATCACTTTTGCTACGAAGTTTTAGTTTCGCTGGAGTCATGAGTTAAGACCATTGCAAAATGAAGAAAATCCCCCTATGTCCCCCCTTTTCCCGACAAGTTGGGATCTTCGATAAAAAAGGGGGATTTTATCTTACTTCCCCGCTTGGTAAGAGGGGATCGAGGGGTGTTTGTGAAAAAATATATCCGATATAATCAGTAAACACCCCCTCAATCCCCTCTTAAAAGAGTGGGAGGTTAATATATTAAATTTCAATGGGTTACTGCCTCTCTTATCGTCAGATCCCGACCTGTCGGGACTCGTAATGGAGAGTCTGGGAGGGATCAGTATTTGGGCTTTTGCAATGGTCTTGACTTGTGTATATTCAGGATAATTACAAGAAAACTCTGATGTGGCTATTAAAAAAATGCTCTCTCATCCGATCTGTTACTATTAAAAATTCTACAGATCAAGATAAGAGAGCAGATATTATAAACTGATCTTTATTATTTGCCAATAAAGACTGTCTTTTTCATGTAAGTGGTATTATTAATATTAAATAATAAATAATATGTACCGGCTGAAATACATGTCGGCTCCCAACTGAATTGGTGGCTACCAGACTGCTTTGTTTCTGTTAACGATTGGTAAACTGTATTACCAGAAATATCAAATACCTGAATACTTACTTCGCTTGCTATCTCCAGATCATATTTTACCAAAAGCGACTCAGAAAACGGATTCGGCGATATATTAATAAATTCCTGAGTATTGGCATCATAAACTGAAGAATAATCTTCCTTTGTTGTGAAATTCCATACATTAGACCACGGACCATTACCATACTGATAAACTCCTCGAACTTTCCAGAAATATTCTGTGTCGTAATCCAGCTCGTCGGCTATCAGAAAGTTGACTTTTAAATCATTTCTTTCGATTACAGTTGTATTGAATTCACTGTCGGTAGAAACGAACACTTCGTATTGATCGCTTCCAAGCACTGTTTCCCACTGTAAATATACTTCTGTATTGATATTAGTAGAGTTCGAATCGGGTTCTGTCAGGAATGGCGACTGGATACCAGTGGTAAATTCCCATACTCCCGACCAAAGCCCAATGTGGTCAAAGGAACGTATCTTTACTCTCCAATAATACTTTTTGAAATAATCGAGATCGAAGACAGATAATTTGTTTTCAAATATTCTGTCGTCATCATAGATAATATTATCCATATTCTTATCAGTAGCGAGTTGCAAATGATAAGCTGTAGCATCAGAAAATCTTCCCCATAGGAAACGAACTTCTTCTGGCTCAATATCTACAGCCGTATTTGCCGGGCTGGCAAGTTGTGCAGGGCCTATGATAGTAGTATATAGCCATATCTCTGACCATTGACTTTCACCAAATTCGTCGAATGCCATAACCCTCCAATGATAATTTGTATAATATTTAAGTGTATCTATTGCAGCAAATTCTGTAATTGTTAAGTTATTTGTATCTAATACCATGCTTTCAAAAGTTTCGTCGAATGCGACCTGCAGGCGGTAATACTCAGCGTTATCTACGGCTTCCCATTCCATGGTCAATTCTTCTATATTATGGTTAATGGATTCATCTTCCGGCAATCTAAGGGCAGGCGAGCCAATCATAGTTCTGAAATACCAGGTATTAGACCAATCGCTTTCTATCTCTCCTTTGTAAGCTTTCACTTTCCAAAAATAATTCTTGCTGATATCCAA
>CAYQTZ010000287.1:0-4057 GCA_964420565.1 uncultured Hyphomicrobiales bacterium | reverse complement strand
CTAATGGAAAGCGAAATGGAATTAGAAGCAGTACTTTAGATATAATGCTCAATCATTTATAGCATTTTATCCTAAGCTTAAGGAATCAGAAAGATGTTGATCCCTTCCATACCAAGATTTAAGAAGGAGATTTACATTCCAAAGAAACCTACTTTTTGTAGATCAATCATCCCTGATTGATTGACAATTAATATTTGATATGACACTAAAATGAACATTCTTAAATCAGAAACGGGGGTCAGGAGAATCTATTTATAGTAGAAATATTAGAACATTGGAAAACCAAAGAAAATCTCCATTTATATATTATAGCAAGTTACTACTTTCCATATTTATAAGGAAGGGACAGGAAGGGATCATTTTTAGACTTTTGCAATGGCTTTATTATGTTTCTTCAGATAAATCTTACTGACTAAAGATGAAATTGAAACACCCAATTACTATCCATTTGACTTAAATCCTGAATGGTAAGGCAACTTAAGCAACCGTAAGCCGGTCGGGATGCTCAAAGACCAGCATAACTAACGAAAAGTAAAAGATTATTTTCAAGCATATAAATATTACTAAAATGGAATATTGCTAATAATATTTAGATTCATTATTTGGCAGGATTGAAAATATTTATTAGTTTATGTTCAAAAAAATTATACAAATGGAAAACTACACTAATACAAACATAAAAAGTCAGGTAAAGGGGTTTTGGAATGAAAAAACCTGCGGAACCTGGGAAATTGACGAAAAGAAATTTACACGTCAATACTTTGATTCCATCGAGGAAGACAGATATTCCAAACAACCTGAAATATTTTCTTTTGCTCAATTTACTCGCTTTTCTAACAAGAAAGTCTTAGAAGTAGGAGTTGGAGCAGGTACTGATTTCATGCAGTGGACACGTGCCGGGGCAAAAACCTATGGTATTGATCTGACAGAAGAATCCATTGAACATCTAAAGCGCCGATTAAAATTAGAAAATTTGGAATCTCAGGATATAAAAGTAGCTGATAGCGAAGCTCTCCCCTACTCCAATGATCAGTTCGATCTGGTCTATAGCTGGGGAGTGATCCACCACACACCCAATACAGATACAGCTTTACATGAGATTATCAGAGTCTGCAAGCCGGGTGGAATATGCAAGATAATGGTTTATCACAGACACTCATTGCTTGCTTTCTTCTTCTGGCTGAAACATACAATTTTAAAAGGAAAAATAGGCAAATCCATAAAATGGGCTTTATATAATCATATGGAAAGCATTGGAACTAAAGCATATACCAAGGATGAGATTCTGAAAATGTTAGCAAATCAACCAGTAGCTAATATTAAAATACAGCCGGTGCTGTCATATTATGATAAGTTAGAAAGGTTTGGCAAAGTTTTCAGAGTGATAGCAAAAATCCTGGCTTATCTGCTCGGTGGCGATCGCGTGGGCTGGTTTCTTACTATCGAATTTAGAAAAAAATAAATATTTTAATAATATTATAAAGGTTTATAACATAATAAATGGAAATACTCTATTTAGTTTTGGTTTTAATAATCAATGGTGCATATTGTGCCTTCCTGTCCTCGGTTTTCTTTTCTATACCACAGGATGATTTACAGGAAAAAGCCAACTCTGGCAATAGATCAGCACAGAGATTAATGAAGATGAAATTGCATTTCGATGAATCCGTTGATGGTTTTGCTATGGTAGAATCTTTCTTCTATATTATAGCGGCAACTCTCGTGGGAGCAGTAATAATTACAGAATATAACAACTGGTTTTATGTGATCTATTCTTTTTTAATATTCATATTATTTACGTTTTTACTGCGTTCGCTGTTTAACTCATTAGGATGGAAATATGGCAGAAAGATAGCTCTTCGGTTCACTCCCGTTCTTATATTTTATTCATTTTTCAGCAAACCATTCATACTAATGATCAAGCTCTTTAATAAAAATATTGCAGGCGAAAGCGCCGAAGAAGCTTCCCGCGAAGAGCTTAACGCTATGGTAGAAACCGCCCGCGAGGAAGGCTCGCTCGACGACGACGAATACAGAATACTGAAAAGCATAATGCACTTCAGTGATGTACTCGTTTCAGACGTTATGACACCACGAACAGTAGTCTTTAGCTGCGAGGCAGACCAAACAGTCGATCAGGTAGTCAATATGTCAGAAATACAAATGTACTCACGCTTTCCAATCTGGGAAGGTGAATCTTTAGATGATGGAGTAGTGGGTTATGTGATGTCGAAAGACGTGCTCCACGCCGCACTTACAGGTAAAGAAAAGATAAAACTAAGAAATTTTGCAAGAGAAGTATATTTCATACCTGAAAATGCAGAACTCGACATTGCTTTAGAGCTTTTCCTGAAGCGTAACCAGCACCAGTTCCTCGTTGTAGATGAATATGGCGGCATAGAAGGTCTGATAACTATGGAAGATGTATTGGAAACCATGCTTGGAGTAGAAATAATTGACGAAGCCGATAAAGTAGTTGACCTGCGTCGCCTTGCCAAAGAACAAAGAGACAAACGCGTAGCTTCTATCTCAATACAAAATGAAAAAGAAGCATAAGCAATATAAAAGATATTGCATTTGTTTGATAAGTTGCTTATCTTAACTTAGGGTTTGTTTTAGATTTTAAAAAAAGAGAGAGTGAATATGCCTTTGATAAACTGGAAAGAATCTTTGAGTGTAGGGATAGAATACATAGATAACCAGCACAAAGAATTAGTCAGAATCATTAACAAACTAAATGACGCTATGCTTCAGGACAAAGGAAGCGAAGAAATGTCCGGCATTCTTGATGACCTGGCTGAATACACAAAATCGCATTTTAAATCCGAAGAACACTTGATGCAAAAATATGATTACCCCCAAACGTCAGATCATATCAAAGAGCACGAAAAGCTGACAAAAGAAGTGAAGGATTTTGCTGAGAATTACCGTCAGGGAAAAGCTATCATCACTTTACCTGTGATGAATTTTTTAAAGGATTGGCTTAACAACCACATACTTGAAACCGACAAGCTTCTTGGACAATTTTTATCAAATACCGCAGGAAAAGATTTGGAAGTATCAGAATAATTCCATAAATTTGTTTTCTTTATCGGGGCATAGCGCAGCCCGGTTAGCGCGCCTGCTTTGGGAGCAGGAAGTCGCAGGTTCAAATCCTGCTGCCCCGACAGCGAATCTTAAAACCCATCCTCCATTTTAAACCCATACCTTCTACATAGCATAAAATATTGATTTTTCGACTACTTGCTTTGTCTTTCTAACTTTTTTTCTACTGACTACAATTATCCCCTTCGATGGGATTATCGGAGGCATTTCAACTCCTGCAAGTTTTAATAATTGAGCATTTATGTCATTCGGCTTAGGAATAAGTCCTTTAATTGTTTTGCCATTATTTGTAACATCAACAGTGCATAACGTTGATAGCCGATTAATTCCTTCCTGAACCGTAAGATTCATCTCAGACCACATTTTTTTCAAGTGTCTTATCATCAAATAAGCCAGCATTACAACTAATGCCCTACCTCTCGTACTTTCCTCGCACTGAACATACCAGGGACGCATCTCTATCATCTCGGTTTTGCTGCAACGAAATGCCTGGGGTACTTTGAGCAAAATATGCACTCAAAATCTATAATATATACCTATGCCTATCATGTCATTATTTATGGAAAGCCCATAATTTAGATTTTTGATATTCAAGAATGATCCCTGATCTGCCATTGAGTTAAATAATTCTTCTGCGTGCTCAAGATCAGAATGTGCAGTTACTTCCAATATCACTGTTACAATAAACAAAATCCCACCACCTAATATCATTGGTGTGTAGTAACCTTCCCATGTCGGTCTTCCAGCCATAGAGCTACCAATATAGCCTCCTATTGGCCAACCTAATGCTGCACCACCGATAAAACCTGTAACATACCCTATCGAGTACTTTGTTTCAAAACTAACCAAATCACTAATACATTCCGGACAGTATATCATAATTTCTTTAAGTTGATCCAAATTCTATAATGCCCCACATGGATATTAACAAAAGGATGTGTATATTGTAGAA
>CAYQTZ010000286.1:0-4059 GCA_964420565.1 uncultured Hyphomicrobiales bacterium | reverse complement strand
CTTTGCATACAAATTATATAATGTGTATTTTTCATATAATTATATTAATAAATACACTTTATATGAAACTACATAATCGATTAATTCTTATCGGGATATTATTCATATTGGGCGTTTGGTTTTTGGATGCTCTTATAGATTATTATCAATTCTTTCAGGATCATAGTTTTGCCGATCTATTTTCAAGCAGTATTCCTTTGCACGAGATAACTATTCGAATTTCCTTAGTATTTATTATTATTGTAATTGTTTATATGACTTTGAAAAATCTCAATAAGAAAGATGAGAAAGTCGAACAAATGCAGCGGAATATCGAAGAGCTGAACCTTACTCTTGATTCGATCACTGATGGCGTGATCCAGATAAATGCTGATGGAAATGTTATAAAGATAAACCCCGTAGCCGAGAGAATTACGGGCTATTCTGAAATGGAATCTATTGGGAAAAATATCAGTGCTATTTATGATCCAAAACCTCTGAACGGAAATGAACTTGACCAGCTAACATATTCAAATTTGATAGATAGTGAATTTGATAGATATGAAAAACGCGAATTAAGATTAGTGAATAGGCACGATATTTCTTTTTATATCTCAGAATCCGCTTCTGTTATCAGGCATGAAGACCATCGCGCATTAGGAATAATCATTATCATACGCGATATTTCAGAAGAGAAAGACTCCGAAAGCCGGCTAAGGCAAAGCGAGCATAAATTCTACAGAATATATTCTTTAAGCCCTGACGCTGTTGTGATCACACGCGAGAACGACAGATTAATACTCGATGTAAATAAAAGCTTTGTTAATATTTTCGGATATCAGAAAAAGGATTTGATCAATCAGAAAAAAATTGATGACCTGATATGGCAGAATGATACCGAAAAAAAGAAATTCTATCATAATTTCGAAATTAAAGAAAGCGTCATACAGTACGAAGCTACTCTCAATACAAAACTTGGGCATAAACTTGTGGGGCTGCTTTCTGTATCAAATATACAAATAAACGAAGAGCCATGCCTTATCTTTTACATTCAGGATATAACCCAGCAAAAAGAAGCTGAGTTAATGCTATTAGCCGCTACCGAAGAACTCGAAGCTATAGTTGACGAAAGAACAGAAGAGCTGACCCAAACCAACGAAGAACTCGAAAGAATAAATATTGAGATTACAACCGAAATCCGCGAGCGAGCTATCGCCGAGGAAGCTTTAAAGCAAAGCGAGCGTAAACTCCGAACACTTTTACAGCAAATACCCGTAGGCATTTATCGCTCATCTATTGAAGGTATCATCATTCAGGCAAATGATGCTCTGGCAAAGATACTTGGCTATAAAAAAGCTGAGGACGTGATAGGCGTTTCTGCTTATGATTTTTATGACTCTTACGTTACCAGAAATGAGGTAATTGATAGAGGCATTCAGATAGGAAGATACGTCAGAGAGGAATTAAAACTTAAAAGAAAAGACGGGACATACATCTGGGTTCACGATAATGGACAAATTATTTTCGATAAAGACGGAGACCCTATATATACTGATGGCATTATAGAAGATATTACAGAAAGAAAAGAAACCGAAACTGCTCTTAAATCAAGCGAACAAAAATACAGAGCTTTGTTCGAGAATTTAAATGATGTTTTCTTTATTCTGAATCATAAAGCAATTATTACCGATGTTTCGCCATCTGTAGAAAATGAACTTGGCTTCAGTGTGGACGAGATCATAAATACAAGCATTGTTGATCTGCTAAGTAACCCTTCCGACAAAATCGCATTTATGAGGGAGATATTATCTAACGAAAAAATTGCCAGTTTCACTGTTCCAATAAAAAGAAAAGATAATGCAACGGTGCATCTTGCAGCAGATTTCAATATAAAAAGAGATAGCGATCACAGGATAATTTCAATCGAGGGTATTGCACGAAACGTTACTGCCGATATAAAATATCAGAAATTCCTTTCTTCGGTATATGCTATATCTAAAGCCGTAAATACAACTGATACACTTGAAGAACTTTATCCGATAATACATAGCTCTATTAATCAACTTATTGAAGCAAGGAACTTCGTAATAGCTATATATTATAAAGAAACCGGTATTATTTCCTTCCCATATCTTATAGACGAGCAAGATGATTTCATTCCTGAAGTAAACATTAATAACGAAGATTCTCTAACGGTAAAAGTGATCAAATCCGGAACTCCACTTTTGCTTAAGCAAAACGATATAATAGAATTAGTTAATATGGTAGATGGCGAAGCTATAGGAACACTATGCAAAGTATGGCTCGGTGTGCCACTTAAAATAAAAGGGGAAGTGATAGGGGCTATTATAGTTCAAAGCTATTCTAACGAAAACGCTTATAAGCAGGAAGATATTACTTTGATGCAATCTGTTTCAGATCAGATTGCCAACGCTATTGAAAGAAAAAGCGCCGAAGTAAAGCTAAATTTCCAGCTCGATTTCATGCAGAATCTGATAGATACTATTCCTAATCCAATATTCTATAAAGATGCAAACAAAAGATATTTTATAGGCTGTAACAAAGCATTTGAAAAATTTCACAACCAGAAAAAAGAAAATATCATCGGGAAAAGTGTTTATGACCTTTTCTCTGCCGATCAAGCACTGATCTATGATACTAAAGATATGCAACTGATCATGGACCGTGGAACTCAAATATATGAATCAGTTGTTTATACTATTGATGGTGTAAAGCGCGACGTTGTCTTTTATAAATCTCTATTCTATGATAACGAAGAGCAAGTAGCTGGAATAGTTGGGGTTATACTTGATATTACTGAAATGAAAAAAACTGAAGACCAACTAAGAGAAGCCAGAGAATACGCCGAACTGATATTACAATTAACTCCAAGCAGCATATTTACAGTTGATAAAGACTGCAATATTACATCATGGAATGAGAGAATAGCAAAACTCACTGGCTATACCAAACAGGAAGCCATCGGTAAGCATTGTGCCCTGATCTCTACCACTGGCAATAATTGCAAAGATTGTGTACTGTTCGATAAGAATCAAACAAAGCCAATCTATGACCGCGAGTCGATCATTACTACTAAAGATGGCAAAGAAAGAATAGTCTCTAAAAATATTGATCTGCTATATGACTCCAATGGCGAAGTTATCGGAGGAATTGAGAGTTTCGAAGATATTACACAACGGAAAAAAGCAGAAGAAGCTCTTTACTGGCAAGCTACATTAAACTCATCTTTAGCTGATATTTCAAGATCAATATTCTCTTTTACTACCATAGAAAAAATCTCAAAATTAGTTTTAGACAATACTTTGCAGCTTACTAACTCCGATCATGGTTTTATCTGCGATATTAACCCAAAAACAGAAGAAATTATCCTAACAGCTAAATCTGATGACATTCCATATATTTTAACCGGGGAAGATAGAGACAAATTATCCAATATTAATGGACCTTGGTCATATATCTTAAAGACACGATCATCTCTAATTGCCAATGATCCTGAAAACGACAGCAGATTTGATGATATTAATGTCCATAGCAAGGAAATTTTTGGGAAAATTCTTGCTGCACCCTGTATCTCAGGTACAGAAATTACAGGATTAATATTTTTAAGCAGAAATGGCAAGGATTATACCAATCAGGACAGAGAAATCGTTGAGCGGGTAAGTTCCTTGCTTTCTATAGCTATTAAACGTATTCAGGCAGAAAAAGAAGTCCGTCAGGCACTTGAAAAAGAGCAGGAATTAAACGAGCTGAAATCTCGCTTCATCTCTATGGTCTCCCACGAATACAGAACTCCTCTTACGTCAATAGTCTTATCTACTGAGCTACTGTCAGATTATGCCGATAAGCTAACCCCTGAAAACAAAGAAAAATACTTTCAGCGAATACGGGATGCCGTAAAAATTATGAATAATCTGCTTAATGATATTATTACTTACAACAAAGTGCAGATAGGTAAAATTGAGTTTAGTCCTGACTATGTAGATGTTGAGCAGATGGCAATGAATCTGACCCGTGAAATGCAGTTCGTCGCTAAAGAAAAGCATACCATAGAATTAACTA
>CAYQTZ010000285.1:0-4060 GCA_964420565.1 uncultured Hyphomicrobiales bacterium | reverse complement strand
ATATCATTAATTATAACACGGCTTATATATTCACTGCAATTATCCGAACCTGCCTGGCAGTATTCTTCAGATTCCAGAATATTCAGTGAATAATCTTCCACTTCGCCCCATTCAGCATAACCGCATGGCTCTGGAGTATTATTATAAAGTAATCTTATTCTTAGCGGCACTCTGCCAAGCGGAGCATCTTCAGGAACATTGATTTCGGCTACAAAAGTAGTTGGTCCACCGGTAACAGTCATCTGTTCACCATCATCGCTAAGATCATTATTGCCATTCCAATCTACCCACACACCACATTCGTCGCCAGTATAAGGTATCCCATTGCTAATATGCATAGTATATGTATATCCGCGTCTAACATCTGTTGAAATATCGGTATAACCAGAATATCCGTTATCATCATCGGAACATGAAGACTCATTATTAATATCGCCCATTCTCACATGCGATATATACTCATCACATTGATAAGATCCAGCTTCGCAAAGATCAATCATGAAGCCAGTTTTAAAGGATCTTATAGTTGACCAATCAGTTTCATCCCCGTCAATAACTGCTTTTACTCTCCACCAGTAATAGGTTTCTGACTCCAGATCTTCTAATGCTACCTCGAAGTTAGGATCAGTAATCCCATTTTCGTCAATAACAATATCATCTGGCTCAAAATTCTCTCCATCAGATACTTGTAAATAATAAGATTCAGCATTGGGCAGTTCGTACCACTCGAAAAAGAAGGGAATATTAACCTGGTCTTTCATTATGTCAGGAAAAGCTAACTTGGGCTGAACCGAAGGAGTCAAACCAGAGATACACATAGAAAACACCTGTTCGCTGTTGTCTCCCTGCAAAGTTCCTTCATGGCTAACAGATACTGTAACGTAACCGGCTACTGGCGAGGAGATAAAAACCTGCTCGACGTTATCTACATCATTGTCGCCAGTTTGAGCTGCATCCGATGGATTATCCGGATCAAGGAACCATGGGTAATACATATCATTATTTGAATCTTCTATTCTCAGATCAAGATCGTTTACCAGCATAATATCCCGTGGGTTTAGCTGATCAGTTACTGGAGTCCCGGCGGGATCAGTCCAGCATATTGTTACTTTTATTGGTGTAAGCCCGTCTGAATATGCCTGAAATTCATAGTTATCTCCATCTTCTAAGGTAATCTCTCTTATAAAAAAGTCATCGCCTTCATAATAATGCTGATCAAGAAATTGAGCAGCGTGCAATGTATTCAGCAAACCCCAGCCAAAGGAATAATCGGGTCCTTCATTTTCTCCTGCTTCGTAAGTTGTATGCAGCAAAATGGCTTTCCATGTGGAAGCGAGCAGTTCGTCAGAATACCCCATTTCATCCCATAACTCAAATAAAAGCCCCATAGAGCCAGTTACGACGGGTGAAGCCATTGAAGTACCGCTATAACGGGCATAAGAAGAAGTTGTAGTTGCAAGCGAGGAATAAACATTATTACCATCGGCAACGATGTCCGGTTTTATTCGTCCGTCATCACAAGGTCCCCACGAAGAGAAAGATGTAGATACTACATCGCTTGGATCTGAGTAGCCATCAGGAATGGAGAGTACTGCCCCAACTGTGATAACGTTTTTAGCGATTGCAGAGTGGCTTATGCAATCAAAGCCATCAGTGCCGCCATCCTGATCTCTGGTGGTTGTGGACTCTAACCATTGTTCCTGCTCAAAGTCCCAAATCCAATGCAGAGCGGGTTGCGATGAGGGAACGTCATTTCGGTCGTTGCCAGCGGCTCTGATCGATGTATAATACGGTGCATTATAGCAGAAATCATCAAGAGATTCTGAAGTCTGGCTATAAAACCCAAATCGAAAATCCTCGGTCTCGCTTATACGAGTATCTCCGAACCATGCCCAGCGGTCGTCGTTTCTGAAATTCCAAGACCATCCAGTAATAATACCATAAGAGTGGTTTGAAGCTCGTAAACCATCAGAATAAGCTGAAGCCATTTCACTTAGGTCGTTATTCCAGTCATAGCAACCCAGTTCAGATTCGTAAGACATGCCCTGCGATTGTTCTACAGCACCTCTGGCTATCATTGTTCCGGCTACGTGTGTAGCATGATTTGATAAGGCGACAGCGGCATCCATCTGAGTAGCCCTGTCCGTTTCAAATTCATTGTGTCTGACTCTTACTGCGCCTCCGTCCCAGATACCAAGAGCAACATCTGAGCCGGATAAACCAAATAAATATCCATTACCGCTCCATAGATCATAAGTGTTAGATGCCATAGCCGCATCAACATTACAGGTAGTATAAACTACTGGCATATCATTGGCGAAGCGCATTAATTCAAATATAGTACCATCTTTGAGTTCTGTTCGAAGTGGAAAACCGATGCGATTGTACTTTCTTTCTGCTTCGGCTTTATCTGAAACCCAGTGTTCTGTTTTTTCTTGTATGTAATTCTCCCAAAAGGTTTTATCTTTTTCAGTTTGTGAATAAGATATTACCGAAAATATGCAAAATGCAAGAAAATATAGAATGATCTGTTTCATGGGAATGTTCCTTATGATGTGTTAATATATTTTAGATAGTTACTTTCAAATATTTCATTAATATTTATTTCTACCTGAAAAAATTATCAAAATGAGTTACACCGGGGTTTTACTGATTATCACAGATGCAATTGGTGTTTATTTCTCTGATATATAATAAATCAAAAACACCAAAGAACATCGAAAGCATAATTAATCCATAATATCAAATATTTAATTTTCAATGACTGAATATACTATTATTTGCAAGAATACACAAATCTTTTTATGTAAAAAAAAGACTAAAGGACATAGCCAAATAGGGCATCTATCACAAGGATGGAGGCAGCAGCCATGGTAAAAGCTTTTACTGTGCTGTTACCAACTCCTTCGGCTCCTCCGCGTGTGGAAAAACCGACCTGGCAACCAATTAATGCCGTTACAAGCCCAAAGATAAGTGATTTCGTCAAGCCTACATTTATTTCCCATGCCTTAAAATAAGTATAAATAGAATTGAAGAATTCATAAGCAGTAAAATCGTGTTTTAATGCCGTTAGAGTATAAGCACCTGCCAAAGCAACGACGTTTGAAAATATAGCCAGTACAGGCATCATAACCATTGCTGCAAGAACGCGGGGCATTGCCAGAAAGCGGTTTTTATCTATCGCCATCATCTCCAGAGCGTCTATCTGCTCTGAGACATTCATAGTGCCAATCTGAGCAGCCATTGCCCCACCCACACGACCAGCGATAACAAGTGCTGTAAGCACAGGAGTAAGCTCAGTGAATACTGCCGTACCGATAGATGCTCCCAGAAATGGTCTTGTAATATTTATCAAGTTGAATTTCTCGAAAAGCAAAGTTGCCTGCAGAGCCGCAATAGCTCCGGTGAATGTACCGATCAGTATCACTAAAGGCAAAGAATCAGTACCAATCAAAGACATCTGCTCGAAGATTATTTTTCTGTCCTTATAAACTCTTGGTATATATCGCAGCACCCTAACGAAAAGCATTACAATACCGCCTAACTCAGCCAGTAAATTCAGAACGACTCTGCCTATGCGTGCAAGCATATTCACAATTGCAACCAAGATTTATTTATCGTAATATTCATATATGCAAATATATAAGAAATATTGGAATGAAGGAACATAAATCAATAAAACCGCTTATTGTAAATACAATTTTTTCTAAGGATACCTGTAATAATTTCTTAGATTCCGACTATATTAAAATAAAGATGCGTTTTAAAGGGGATTAACTTTTATGGAAACACCACTGAATTCTCTTTCAAAATACTTGCATCCTGATCTGTCGGGAGAGGGGATGTCTTATATAATCAAAAGACCATTGCAAAACCAAAAAAATCCCCCTATGTCCCCCTTTTCCCGACAGGTCGGGATCTACGATAAAAAAGGGGGACACCGCCGCATATGATTACATATCAACGGCTTACTCCCTCCCGTAAGGGAGGGTCGGGGAGGGATCAGTTTTTGAACTTTTGCAGTGGTCTTATCAAGCTCATACCAAGAATTTTGAGGTAT
>CAYQTZ010000284.1:2301-4071 GCA_964420565.1 uncultured Hyphomicrobiales bacterium | reverse complement strand
AAAATCTAATGATAACCAAGCTTCTAACAGTTAATCGAATTAATTTTCTTGTATTATTAGCCCTTTTATTAATTCCATTATTTCTCACAAATTGCAGTGAAGAAAAAATTGGAATTGAAAAAGAAAGAAAAATCACTTTCTGGCATTTCTGGAGCGAACCCAACCAGCAAAATGCCTTAAACAGCATTATTGACCAATTTGAGAAGGAGCATAACTGCATTGTGGAAAGAACCGAACTAAGCTGGAACGACGGTAAAACAAAGCTCTTTGCAGCTTTTAATTCCAAAACAGCTCCAGACGTTCTCGAGCTTGGCTCCGATTGGGTTGCACAGTTCTCCTCCTCAGATGTCCTTGATCGTATAGACAGGGACTCTATCCCGACGTCGCGATTCGTCCCATTCTCACTCGAACCATCTTTTTGGGACAACACATATTATGCTGTGCCATGGCTCGTTGACACAAGAGTATTATTCTATAATATTGAATTGCTCAAAAAAGCAGGTCTAAGCGGCGAACCACCAAAAACCATATCCGAAATGCTTGATTACTCTGAAAAAATCAACAGATTGGACGGCGCCTACGGTTTTGGAGCCAACGGCTCTGATCCTCACCGTTTGTATAAAAAGCTACTCTATTTTTTCTGGACTTTCGGTGGGGGAATTTTCGATTCAAACGGCGATCCAATTATTAACTGCAATAAAAATATTGCAGCATTAGAAACTTACGTTAAACTCTCCAGACATGGATATGTAGAAAGCCAAAGACAAATTGATGCTCTATTTTCCCGCGGCAAAGTTGGTCTGTGGATTTCAGGCGGATGGCTCCTCGAAAAAATCAAAAATGAAAACCCTAAACTCAACTTCGGAGTTGCTTTAATGCCAGGATTGCAGCAAGAGCGAGGTATATCATTCGCTGGAGGAGAGTACCTTTCTATTAGCAAGCAAACAGAGCATTATGACTTAGCATTAAAATTTGTAGAATATATGACTAAAGGCGAAAATGCTGTTAAATTCTGCAAAAAAGTCATCGAAGCTGGCTTCCCCGCTGATAAAGACTACTACAACGACCCATATTATCAAGCTCATGAAAAAAGGAAGCTCTTTTCCGAGCAGCTCAAAAACGCAAAGATGACTCCCGTTATTCCTAAATGGCTCGATATAGAGACCATATTAGAAAAAGCTGCTGTCGAAGCATTATATGACAAAAAATCTGCTAAAGCTGCTCTAAATCAAGCTCAGTCAAGCGTAGATAAATTACTAAAAAAATAATCAAACAACACATTTATTATATGAAGAAAACTTTTTAGTTGTTATTAAAAAATTTTTTTAATAGATTGAAACAATAATTAGTTCGTCATTAATAAAAAGTAAAATTTTCGTGAAGAGAGAAATGATAAGTCAAGCAGTACAGGATTATTTAAAGACTATATATAAGCTTCAGGTGGGCGGTCCGGTCTCAACTACTGAAATATCAAGAGAATTAAAAGTTTCCGGAGCATCAGTTACCGGCATGCTCAAACGTCTCGCCGGCATGGGTATGGTTGATTACAACTCTTATAAAGGCGTTAGACTTACTGGTAGCGGTGAGAAAATTGCCTTAGAGATCATACGTCATCACCGGCTTTTAGAGCTTTACCTAAAAGAAATGTTAGGTTTCCCATTAGATAAGGTACACGAAGAAGCATGCCGATTAGAGCATTATGTGTCAAAAGAATTTGTTGACAGGATAACCGATATACTCGGCAATCCTGAATTTGACCCGCACGGGCAT
>CAYQTZ010000284.1:0-2291 GCA_964420565.1 uncultured Hyphomicrobiales bacterium | reverse complement strand
AGGGACACTGACCGAAACAGATGAAAAATCTTTAGTTGAGATCGAAGCAGGCAAAGTGGTGCAAATATCCAGATTAGCGGACAACGATTCAAAAATGCTGGCTTATCTCGAAGAACTCGAGCTGATGCCTCTAAAAAAGCTGACAATAATCGAAAAAGCACCATTTAACGGTCCGTTGACATTAAAATATGACGACAGAGAAAAAATTATTGGCAACGAAGTAGCAAAAAATATTTTTGTGAAATCATAAATCTTGCTCAATATTTTTTCATGTTAGCAGTCATAATTGATTTTAACAGCCAACATAGCTCAGTTGGTAGAGCAGCTCACTCGTAATGAGCAGGTCAGCAGTTCAAGTCTGCTTGTTGGCTCTCTTGTAATTAGTGTCGTCCCACCAATACTATCTTTAAGTATTCTCCAAATCTGAAAATTGCAAATAATTTGCAACATTAAGAAATACTCTCCGTATGATATAACAAGACACAAAATCCTAATACTTATGAAAGGGAGACAGAAATGGCAAAGAAATTATACAGATCGTCAAAAGACAAAATGATCGGTGGGGTTGCTGGTGGTTTGGCGGACTATTTCAATATTGATCCGGTTATCCTAAGAATTCTTTTTGTCCTGTTGCTTTTCGCCTGGGGAGCAAGCCTCTTTGTCTATATACTATTTTGGATAATTGTCCCGCTTAATCCCAAGCAGCGTTTTCCTTTAGGAATAGATAATGAAAAAACAACTGAAGCCGGGCTTGATCCAGAATTCATACAAGAAAGAAAAAGAAACCGAAGAAATGTTTTTGCAGGGATATTGATAGCAATCGGAGCTATCTGGCTATTCGGTAATATTTTTCCCGGATTTGATATGTCTTGGGTGATCCCATTGGGATTAATAGGACTTGGCTCATATATACTTTACAAAGAACAATTACTAACAAATGAATCAAAGGTAAACCATGAGTAACACAAAAGTCTTCTGGGGTACATTTCTTATATGTACAGGAATCCTATTGCTGATGTTTCAATTTGGATGGATCAATGGCGGATTGGGATTTGTTTTTAATCTTTGGCCTTTACTTATAATACTTTGGGGATTTTCTTTACTTAATATTCAACCAATAATAAAAAGAATACTTGTTGCCGCATCTGGTATATTATTATCACTTTTTATTGTTGCGTTATTCTCGGCAGGTTCTAATTCAATAAAAAACTTTAAATTCTGGGATAATGATCACAAAAGAATTAAAACAGAGAATATAGACAAAAAGTATAAATTAAGCTATGTCCCTGAAAAGCATGATACATTAAGCTTTGAAATAGAAGCAGCTGCAGGCAGATTTGAACTCGAAGGTATCACAAATGATCTTGTTTCTGTTCATTCCAAAGGTGTTTTTTCAGATATTTCACTCAATTATTTCGATAGTGATAAAGAATTAGAACTCGAGTTCGACAGTGGTGAAAATATAAATATAGACTTTGACGATAATGGAATAAAACGAATAAGTAAAATTTATATAAATCCTAATGTTATATGGGATATAGAACTTGACATAGGAGCGGCATCATTTTATGCAGACCTATCAGAGTATAAAATTCGTGAGCTCAGAATTAAATCAGGAGCATCAGGGATCAACGCAATAATCGGCGAAATGTATAAGGATGTAAAAATATTTATTGATGCGGGTGTATCATCCGTTACTATCAGCATCCCCGAAAACTATGGCTGTACTATTCATGAAGACACGGGCTTATCAGGTCTTCAATTCGATAACTTCAAAAAAATCGGCAAAGGATTATACAAAACGGAAAATTCAGAAAATGCCGAGAATAATATTTATATCGAATTAGATGGAGGCGTTTCTGACTTCAATATAGAAAGATATAAACTCAAATAACATCTGTAAATATTGCGTATATTATTTAAATGCCTGAAGTTATGACAACTCATGGCATTTTTTTTTCATTTTTTTTCATAGCCATTTTTGCTAAATTATTTTTATAATTTCATAAAATTTTCTTATCTTAGTTAGTTGATATCACTATTGCTATAATAATTTTTGATTATTTATATAGTGTAACTTTATCAATATTTATTTGTTTATCTTAATAATAAGGATAGATGTTATATTAATGTAATGAAATTGATACAAATAAATTGTTTTTACAAAATCATACAAAGGATTAGATGATGAAACCTAAAACATTACTAACAGTTATCGCAATGATAGCATTAATGCTCTCAATTGCAACAAACACGCAAACTGCGAAAGCTGACCTGATCCAGGAACTTGG
>CAYQTZ010000283.1:0-4075 GCA_964420565.1 uncultured Hyphomicrobiales bacterium | reverse complement strand
TAAACACCAAAAAAATATTATTCGCCGTTTTGGGGGCCGTTACAACTGTCCCCTATGGGGTGGTGGGGGGTGGCATCGTTTTTGGAATTTTGCAATGGGCTTAACAAAAAATTGCATTTCCTCGTAAAGTCAATATTTTAAGGACTGGTGGAATGAGTAGTCAAATTATTAACAAATGCTATCTCAGTTCTATAAAAACGCTGCGGTTTAATTTTCTGCCTAATGGAGTATTATTATTGAAAGGTGGAGTTTCGGGATAGCGAACTTCCACTTTATCAGGTTCGATATTAAGCAGTTCTAATGCAGTTTGTGCACGTTTTGTTGCGAGATTGTCGTTATATATTGCTGTACCGAGATTATCTGTATAGGCGTATAAGATAAGCTTTTTGCCCATTTTTATCTGTTCTCTGGCATCCTCTAATACTTTATTATCAATGATTTCAAAAGAGTATCTGTCGAAAGCAAAAAAGCCGAGAGCAGCTTTTTTAAATGTAACTATTGTTGAATTGAGTTCTTCAGTAACTTTTAGATTCTTGGTAATTTTCAGATTGATAGATTTCTTTACTCTTAGGTTATTATTATCTATTACTTCTGCAGATAGAGTTATATTCATGTCATTCTCAAAAAGTTGAAGACAGTTTAATACATTAAGCTCTAAAACTCCAAATTCATTGATCTTATTTATATCATCAATACTTGATGAATAATTGATTTCTCTGATTTCTTCCCTGTTGATAGTTGGTACTAACTTAATAGTTCTTGTCTCTATATCAACGAATTCATTAGTAATATGGGGCAGATAAATAAGATCATCTTTTGCATCTATGCTTAGCTTTACATTATTTGCTTCTTCTTCTAATTCAGGATACCTGTATTTTTTATCAGACAGGTCATTATAATTAACGATTATGTTAGTTTTATCAACACCCAAAACAGATAGTTCTTCAATAAATGAGTTGACTTTGGTTTCAGCTTCTTTTTGAGTATTAGTATAATTTGCCGTAAGAATGATTTTGCTTTCGGGAGAATTTCTGATGGTCTCAGCAATTGCCTGGGGGAGTTTTGAATATGCATCTGCATAAGATTGCGCCACATCACTTTTGTTGTTTTTAGCTACAATATCTTCATTATTGCTTGATAAAAATATCTCTGGTTTGACAGCGACAAGCTCTTTTGTCAATATTATTTTTGCGTGCATCTGCAAGGTATCCCCATCATTATATATTTTCTTATCCTTTTGAAGATCAGAGAGGGATTCTATATGCAGATCCATCACAAGAGGTTCTGGCTGCTCTGGTTCGGGAAGAGCTGGAGGTGGCGGCGGAACAGGTGCTGGCGGAGCTGGTGCGGGTACCCTATATTCGAAATTCACTCCTGCCATAAGACGGCTGCCGCTCCAGTCAACAGCACTTGTGAAATCCGTAAGACCATGTGAATAGCTTATATGTGGGATTATCTTGAAGTTACCGAAGATAAATGCTTCGTAGTTCACACCTATCAAACTGGAGAAATAAAGAGAAGGAACATTGGGTATATCTCCAGAGTATTCCCACCTCACTGTTTTGTAATTCTCATAAGTAGCACCGGGAGGAGACAATAATCTCTCTTCATGAGAAAAACCAGAATTAAGATAAAGTCCGCTTTCGAAACCAAGATTGATCCCCATAGGTATATTATCCAAAGGATAAATTGTAAGAAAAGGAGAAACAATAACTGCTGAAATATTTCCTTCTAAAGAAAACTCTGATCTGCCTTTAGTGTAACTATCCTCAAAAATTACATAGCCGATAAATTCCTCGCTTTTTAAAGTAGCAGATAAGTCAGCATAAGATATGGAAGCGCCATACCGCCATTTTTTGCCAAATAATTTGCTCTCTGGTGGGTAAATCCCACCTATAGTGAGTTGCGGACCAAAGCCGATACCACCGTCAAATTCAGAGCAGCAGGTTTCCCAGCCGGGCAGCTTGGCAAATTTCGCGGAGTGCAAGTTAAGGTTTAGGGATACTCCTCCGAATATGATATAATCTGTATTTCTTTCCTTTGCCTCTGTAAGGTATCCGATAATAGCAATTAAGGCAATAATATATAAAAATTTAAATCTGCTCAAGCCGCACCATACTTTCTTTTATTTACTTTACAATTATCAATTTGCCAACGCCGAAAAGTCCAGATTTTCTGATTACCATTTTATAGGAGCCGGGTGGATAGCCGGTAAGATTCAGCGACAGATCATTTTCCCCTTCGTAAATTGTGATCTCGCCCTTCTCCATCAAATTGCCAAGGTCGTCATATATTTCATATTGCCCGGATCCATTGACTGCAGAAGCAAAGATGATGCTTACCTGGTCATCAGCAGGTATAGGAGATATTTTGTTTATTATTATGCCTTTCTGTAGAATTCTTCTGTCTGCACAAAGATTGATTAGCCGAAATACTCCCTGTTGTGTGGTAGTAGTAGCGGCAAGACCCCAAAATGCTGCTTCGTTGATGAAATTGACCATAGAAGTATCTGTTTCGGCCAGACCTGGTACTCCTTTTATCTTTGCCACAGTGCCTTCTGCGGGGAAATCTCCGTACACATGGATACCAATTATTCTGCGGTCGTTCACAACTATATTTTTTGTTAGCTGCGCCGTGCCATAATCGCTGGAAACGCTTTCAGGGAAGAATATTCTTGGGTTAAGCGTTATTTCAGTTTCAAAAGATCTTTCGCCTTTGTAAGAGCCATTCTCTATATTTTTGAATTCTATAGGTATCTCTACTTCCTGCTTCGGGTCTGCTTCTATATCATTAACGAAAATTATGGATTGAGCGGAATAAGGTCTGATGAAAAACTGTCTCTCAGTGCGGCATGGATCGAAGATTAATGTAATCGCTGCTTTGTCATACTCCATACCAGTCGAGCGGATAGTAATATCTTTTACCGCCAATGGGTCTATCACTATAGGCATTGGGTCAACTATTTCAAAAGTGCCTGGAGGATCAACTTCATAATCAATTATAGAGATAATATTCTCCAATTTATTACTTATGGATAGCTTTCTTTCCGGTATCTCAGGGATAAAAAGCATGCTTGTAGAACTCATTGACACATCCACACCTACACCTATTCCGCTTAGCTCTGTGTATGGCACGTGGAATTGCTGGTCTGAGTGAAATATCTTGATAGCAGAGGTCATATCTCCCAATCGGAAAGGACTATACTGCACCTTCACTTTGATACTTTCGCCCGGCTGAAGCACGGTGTCTCTTACTTCAGTTAGCATATAGAATGGGGGAGCTGTAGTGATCTTATTTATCTTGACAGGTACAGGGTCGTTGTTGGTGGCAAGTACAATTTCTTTTTCAGTGGTTTCGCCGAGACATAATTTGCCAAAATCAAACATATTGCTGAAGAAGTCAATATGACGCGGGATACCATAGCTTTTCAGTGGTATTTTGTAATTCTCCGAGCATGTAATAATATGCAATACATCTTCTATTAGCCCGGTATCCAATGGAGTGTAGATCAGATTGATCTCCGCGCATTCACCGGGATAGAGAGTATCCCGATATAGTGGATCTCTAAGGGAAAAGCTCTTGCCATTTTCTATCCATCCATTATCAATAGCAAAGGGCACTTCGCCAGTATTACAGAAAGAAAAGTGGAATTCATGTTCGGTCCTTGTTGCAAAGTAATGAGGATCAATTTCTATAGGGGACATAGTAAACTGCGGCATTACTATACGAAATTTCTGCGAAGTGAAACTCTCGGGAAAAGTAAAGTATTTTATTATAAGATTATTATTTGAATTATCAGCCATAACAAGTGAACCCCCGTTAGGAGCAAAGCTAAAATCATTCAATTTAGTACTACCAGAACCCATCTGACCGCCTACTGTGTTAGTTTTCAGATCCCATAAAGTAAGCTGAGGCGTGTAGTTCGAACCGATAAGCAAAATATTCGATGAGGGGCTGAAAGCCAAGCCCGCAGGATTGCTTGCTGAGTTTTGTCTGGTAAGTATTATTCTACCGGTTTTCACATCAATTATGTGAACATCGGCCATATTGCCAGAGCCAGCAGCCGGTTGTGGCT
>CAYQTZ010000282.1:0-4088 GCA_964420565.1 uncultured Hyphomicrobiales bacterium | reverse complement strand
AAAAGAATTATGAGCTGATTGCGAGCCTTGATCTGATATCAATTAAAAGATATCCTGATCTGGTCGTTAATGGGCAGGTCAATCCTGATGCACCAACTAACTTTAGCTTGCCAAAGTGGGGATTGGAGCTTAAATATGGTCAGGAAGCAATTAACTATCCTTCGTTCTGGAGTGAAAGATTAACAGCTTATGCAGTTTGGGATAGAGTCAAGTTTGGTGTAGTATTACCTACTTCCGGCTGGTCATCACTTTCTAACGATGTATTCGAGCAGGAACGCAAGCTGACTTATGCAGGTATCGGTATAGCCGGCGATGCGGATTTCTCAGTCAAATTCATTCCCCAATCAGGCGTATTTAATTTTAACTTTAGCTATTTGTTTGGCGATGCTGCAGAAGCATCATATAAAAACAGAGACTTAGACCCCGATATATACGTAGAAAATATTTTCGATAATGACTATTTGGTAAGAGCCCATGCACAGTTACACTATACTTATGGCTTGATGATAGAAGAAGATTACTGGTTGCGGCTTGGTGTTGGCGGTACAATATACTCTATGGAAAGATGGTATAATAAAGTAGAAGAAGACGAAGAAACATTCGAAAGAGAAATCGTAATGGAAAAACGCGACGAAGAATCTATCGGTGGAGTATCGGCGAGATTGGATTTCATGGCTAAAGATATGACTACACCATTTGGACTTACATTACAATATTTTGACGAAGGTTTATTCACAGATATATGGTTACATATACCGATAATTGAATCGTCGTTAGCGGTGCGGCTGAGTGCAAAAGGTTACTTCAAGGCATTCACAGACAAACCGCACGAATGGGAAAATAGCAATGTGTTTATTCCTATGGCAAGATTTATTGTCAATTTCTAAAAGCATAGCAATTAGTAAAGGTAAAGTAAATAATTAATTTGAAAATAATAGCGAAAAAAATTATGAAAAAAATATTAGCTCTTGCGTTACTCGGAATATTTCTTATGGGCTTTGGCAACGCAAAAGCCTATGACAGAACGGCAATAATGGATTCACTAACTACCATTGACCCTGAGATTGTAAAATATTTCCCAAGATGGAAAGTTTGCGAAACCGATCTACAGCTTCAGGTGTTCTTTACTTTCAGAACACTCGGTTACGATACAGATATTTTAAGCAAAGAGGATATCAAAGTGCTGGCTGCTCCAAACCTTCAGCCAGGAGCACCATTCCAGATATTACAGATTGAATGTGGCGAAGCCGTGGCAAACCGCATTGAGCTGGAAATCAATTTCGGTCTATTAACAAGAATATTATCAGGTGAGTTCTCTTATCAGACCAATGAAAGGAACAGCCCGACGGCACAGCGCGATTACTGCTATGATGAAATCCCTTCGGAAGTGCCACCAAACCACAGACAAACCGAAGCTATCATCAATTATCTGAAGCCAAATAATGTAACCCATGCCTTCTCGCTATCATTATTCGAACAGGCACTGAAAATTGGTTCAACAGGCTTTTGGATAAGCAATATAGTTGGTTCTGATAAAGTGGGCTATCATTTCTGGTCAGCTGGCGAATCGAAAGTAGTGCTAAGCAGACCATTGATACCGAATAATGATCCAAGAACTATCATGGGTATTCCTAATCTATTAGATGTATATATTGGTGCTTCTTATAAGATCAATTCAGGTCTATCCAATGAGTCAACTATATTAAGCTGGATCAAAAGCAGACAGCTAAATGGCAGCCCAGGCGGCAAATTAGTTGGCGGGTTTAATCTCTATATGCCTTTTCATCCCCCAGCAGGTATCGCTTTAGATGTAGAACTTCCCTTAAAATCAATAAATTCTGAGGCAATAGACGAGCCTACATACGCTATGTATGAATCAGAAAACCCAATATTTATTAATAATCTTACACCTGACCAGGAACAATATACTGATATGGCTGTACCTATTTACAAAAATTCAGGACAGTTTACACTATTCTATAATTGGTGGTTCGATAAAGAAAATCCAAAGAACTTTTTGCGTATAGACTTGGGTTTGAATTATTATGAAATACAGGAATATGCCATTTATCGTGATGATGCAAAACAGGAAACCTTTATCACTAACGAAGCAGAAGGCATTCAGCTCTACAAACCAAACGAATTTGGCGATTGGGTTTATCTCAGGGCAGATTATCGCAATCAGGCTGGCTGGCCCTTTGGAGTTACAATTCAGTACTCTAACCAAATGCTTTATGGTAGAGTCTATATTCCGCTCTTTGGCGATTGGCTCTATCTGGAAGGACGCTATTCAACACCTCTCAGAACTCCAAGACCTTATGAAATAGATAACTTCTTTATGATATCACCTGTCTTCAGGTTGACTCTATAATGATCAAAGTTCATATATTTACCCTCCAGCAGTTTTTTGTTGGAGGGTATTTTTTTATATTTGCATTTTGAAATTAAGATAAAGTGAAAATAGTAGATGAAGATATTAAAAATTATAATAATACTCTGTGTAGTGGCATTTAGCATAATCGATGCTAATGCAATTGCTCCAATGGCAAAAGATAGTATAAGAGATGCCGAGAATTATATGCAAAAGGCAACAATCAGATCTGCCGAAGAAGCAATCGAGATAAACATCAGAAATATTGATATTTCACAATTCCCAATAATTAATGTTATAGTTGAAGCATATAATAAATACGGCGAGCCAATAGACACATTGCTCATAGAAAATATGCACGTATTAGAAAATGATGTTGAGAAAAAGATACTATCCGTGAACAAAATATCTGTGAAGGAAAGAGTGCCCATTGACTTTGTTTTTATAATAGATAAAACAGGCTCTATGCAGACTTATATTGATGCTATTAAAAATAATATCACACAATTCACCACCACTCTTATTCGGCGCGGAATTGATTATAGAATAGGGCTTATACTATTTTCCGATGATGTAGAAGAAATTTACCAACCGACAAATAAAGTGAGAGATTTTTTAGATTGGCTAGAACCTGTAAGAGCTGTGGGAGGACAAGACGAAAAAGAGAATGCTCTGGAGGCACTGCTTAGGGCAACATCTTTGAACTACAGACCAACAGCCGACAAAGTCATCTTATTGATAACGGATGCACCTTACCATCAATTTGGCGAAGAGGGGCATGGCATTACCGGACAGACCACAAAAGGCTTGATCAATCTAATGAAAATGCACGACTTCCGAATCTTTTCCATTGTTCCTAAAAAGTTGAAAGAATACGCAGAAATATCAGAACAGACAAAAGGCAGTGTATATGATATTGGATTTCCTGTTCAAAAAATATTAGATAATTTTTCCAATCAGCTTACTAATCTTTACGCTCTTCGCTATCGTTCTGATGAAACCGCTATCCCTGATTCAATAAATATAGCTTTGCTTGACGATAAAAAAGAGCTTATAAGGAAAACAATTCCTATAGTCGAACTGGGTAGAAAATTGATAATAGAGAATCTGCTCTTCCCTACTAACAGCTCTACTTTGCCGGATTCTATTCCTGAGCTTAATGTGCTAACGCAATTCCTGTTGAACAGACCCAATGTAGCTATCGTAATTGAAGGCCATACAGACAGCCGCGGAAGCGCTGAATATAATAATTATTTGCCTTTGAAGCGAGCTGAAAGTGTGAGGGATTATCTTATCAAACACGGTGTAAAACCATTAAGAATAAAAACTCAAGGTTATGGTGAAAGCCGACCAATAGCCGACAATTCCTCCGAATTTGGCAGGCAGCTGAACCGCAGGACAGAAATTATTATTATTGCTAAGTAGCGTCATGTAAAATATTAATTGTCAATCAATCAAGAATGATTGATCTATTAGTTTATTGTAAATCGAGTAGAACAATCATTCTTGATTGTTGTTTATTTAAGTTGACATGACAGCAGCATATTAAGACTATTATAAAACCAAAGAACATCCCACTTTGTCCCCCTTTTCCCGACAAGTCGGGATCTTCGATAAAAAAGGGGGATTTTATCTTACTTCCCCGCTTGGTAAGAGGGGGATTTTTATCTTACTTCCCCGCTTGGTAAGAGGGGGATTTTTATCTTACTTCCCCGCT
>CAYQTZ010000281.1:0-4101 GCA_964420565.1 uncultured Hyphomicrobiales bacterium | reverse complement strand
TGCTAACTTTACCCGAAATACTCCTTTTCCAATCAGCTAAAGCAGAAGTGCAGCCGTTTACTTTTACGAGGAAAATTCTGTCTGGCTTCGGCGCTAGGAATCTGTTCAGATCCATTGACGGCAAAAGCCCTTCGTCCCTGAGAGTGGTTCGTTCAAGCGGCGAAGCAGCATATAAAATTGGCGCTTCGAAACTATAATTCGTCTTTATTTCTAAAAGTTTTTTTACTTTCAATTCTTTAAGTCCTAACAGATATAAAACACTTTTATAATGTATGAATAACTTTAGTAACCACTCCGAGTATATCAAATGACATAAACGGCTCAATATCTTTTGGCACAAATTTTTTGTCGTGAGATTGTAAATAAGTTCTCCCGTCAACAATTCTGTGTACTTTTACGGTCAGCTCGTCATTGATTACCACAACTACGAATTTGCCGTCTGTTGGGTCTAATCCAGTATCTACTATTAATATGTCTCCATCCCTGATACCAGCTTTCTCGAATGAATACCCATGCACTTTAGCAAAAAATGTTGCTGCCGGATGCTCTACCAGAAATTCGTTCAGATCCACTTCTTTGTCTATATCGCTATCCACAGGCACGGGCAGCCCTGCAGACACAGACATAGTAAACAGCGGGATCTTTTTCATAGAAGACGGATGAAATCCTAATATTTCAATAGGTTCCATAGTTACCTCTCTGCTCTCATTAACATATTTTAGATTATTATTCCTCCCCCCACAGGTGGAATTGGCAAAATATAATGGAAAAAATTCATAAATCCTAACAAAAAATATTATTTTTGTAATTTGATTTAATAATTTTATTAAATGAATTATGCAATTATGAAGAAAAGCAACAAGAAGATTAAGATCTATACTGACGGTGGGAGTCTCGGCAATCCAGGGCCAGGCGGCTATGGGGCTGTGCTGATGTGTGACAATAAAAGAAAAGAGTTGAGTGGCGGCTTTCGGCTTACTACAAACAACAGGATGGAATTGCTTGGAGTGATCAGTGCTTTGGAGCTATTGAATCCTGATTTTTCTTATGAAGTTGATATTTTCAGCGATTCGCGTTATATTGTAGATGCAATTAACAAAGGGTGGCTTGATAAGTGGAAGAAAAAAAACTGGATGCGTAATAAAGTTGACAAAGTAATCAATCCGGATTTGTGGAAACGCCTGGATGCTCAGCTTAATAAGCATAACGTACATTTTCACTGGGTGAAAGCCCATGTAGGCATCCCTGAAAATGAACGCTGCGACCAGCTCTCGAAGCAATCAGCTTCTAAGCCAGATCTGCCACCGGACATTGAATATGAAAAGGAGATAAATAAATGATAAGAAGACAATTTATTCAGATCGCAGGCTTGGGATTCGTTTCTGCTCTATCATACAGGAAACTGAACTCCTCTTTACTTGAGATTGACATGGTCGAAAACACACAAATATTTTCAGCCATTATCACTAAAGCTAAGCAGGAAAGTTGGGAAAAGATGGAATTTGGTGATCTGCTCGTTCGTATCGGAAGGGAATTCCTTGGCACATCTTACGTAGGCGGTACTCTGGAAGGCGAACCCGAGATTTGCAGAGTTGACTTAACCGGCATGGATTGCGTTACATTCTATGAATATTGTCTTTGTTTTGCCCGCATTATTAAACTAAGAAAAACTCACTATCAGGATTTAGTTAATGAATTGATATTTGTTCGCTACCGCAATGGTGTGCTAACAGATTATACATCACGTCTACATTATACTTCCGACTGGATAGATAATAACGTAAGCAAGCACGTTGTCGAAGATATAACCAGAGATATTGGCGGCGAGATATACAATCTGCACGTTGATTTTATGTCCACTCATCCGCAGTATTATCCTGCTCTAAAAGATAATCCGGAAATGATTAGAAAGATTGCGGCTATCGAAAATGATATCAATAGCAGAACTCATTACTATATTCCAAAACAAAAAGTAAAACGAACAGAGCAATTTCTGAAAAATGGAGATATTATAGCATTAGCTACAGATAAGAAAGGGCTCGACTATGCCCATACAGGTCTTGCGTTTACCGAAAAACCTGAGGAAGCCCGCTTTTTACATGCTTCCTCTAAACAAAAGAAAGTAACCTTAGATGTGCGGCTTTATCAATATATGGCAAATATCAAATCTGATATTGGAATATCTGTGGCAAGACCAATTTTCAATCTGAAATGATACTTACAAATAAATTCATAAAATTGCTAAAAGCTTACCCGAAGCAATTCTGGGTCTTGAATCTATTGCAAATGATAGAAAAGCTCGCTTATTGGATAGTATTGCTTCAAATGCCGATTTACATTGCCCAGAAAGATGCTGCAGGCGGTTTGCAGTGGGGACAAACAACGAAGGGGTTCATCTTTTTCGGGTGGGCGGCGGTGCAGAACCTTTCGCCTCTCATTTTTGGTGCCTGGGCTGACAGGTATGGCAGAAAGAGGTTGCTGTTTGTATCATTTATTTTTATTATCTCTGGTTATCTTTTACTGGGAATATCTAAAGATTTTTATCCTTTCGCTGGGGCTACGATTCTTCTGGCACTTGGCTCAGGAATGTTCAAGCCAGCATTACAGGGGGCTATTGCCTCGAATTTAAACGAGAAAAATTCTTCAACCGGCTGGGGAATTTATTTCATGTTGCTGAATCTCGCCGTTTTTTTCGGACCAGCTGTCTCCAAATATCTAAAGGAAATCTCGTGGGAAATGGTATTTTGGGGCAGTGCTGGCATTTTTGCATTAAATATACTTATTTTGTTTTTGGGGGACTACTCTCCCCGCCAAACTCTTGCAAATATTCCAAAAGATAAAGATGCGTCCATTGCGTCAGAAACAGGGATCAAAAGTTTTTTGGCAAAATGCAATGGCTTCGTAAAAGGCTTCTTCCGGGATATTGATTCAAATTTATCGCAGACCGAAACGGTGGAAAAAAATGAAATTTCTGGGGATAAGGCACAATGCTCTGAATTTCCGAAGAGGAAAAGTGGGGTATTAGCAAATCTCTTTATGCCCCAAATATTTTGGTTTATCATTATTATGTCTGGTTTTATGACTATTTATATGCAGTTCTATGAAACATTGCCCAACTTCCTGATAGATTGGACAGATACTACTTCAATGGCAGCATCCTTGGGATTGCCTGATTTTATGCTGATGGAAACCGAACGCGGCATAATGATCTCTTATGAATGGCTTTATACTTTGAATTCTTTGTTAATAATTGCCTTTATCGTAATAATTTCCCGGCTTTTTTCAGGAGTAAACAGATTAAAAGCCGTAGCAACAGGCATAATTTTATCCACTCTGGGCTTATTCCTAAGCGGGGCAAGTATGTATGGGATACTTACTGTCTCTGGCATAGTGGTTTATACTTTTGGCGAGATGATAACAAATCCGAAGTTTACAGAGTATCTCGGCAGAATTGCTCCGAAGAATAATAAATCCATGTACCTCAGCTATCTGAATATATCGCTTGCTATAGGTCTTGGTTTTGGCTCTCTAATTGGTGGTTTTCTCTATGGAAGATATGGCGAAAAAGCAACGCTCGCCGCAAACTATCTACATACACATTTTGATATTCATACAGAAATAGATCCTCAGAATGCTATGAATATATTTTGTGAGAAAAGCGGACTTAGCGTAATTCAGGCTACGGAATTTCTCTGGGATCACTACGATCCTTATCTATTATGGTTACCATTTTTACTAATTGGTTTAAGTTCATTTATCGGAATCCTTGTTTATCAGCGAAAGAGTTCGATAATATAAGACTTCTCCTCTTGGTAAGAGGGGATCGAGGGGTGTTTCCATTTTATAGCATTCAGCGGTCAGCGTAAGAGTTTGATAATATTGTACTTCCCCTCTTGGTAAGATGGGATCGAGGGGTGTTTGTGAGAAATATACATCCTAAATTTTACTGAATCATAGTTTGATTCACTATTCTTGTTTTTAGTTATGGAGTCTCGATATCTGAAGTTTTATATACTATCTGAAACTCTTTCCCTTTCCTGCATCATATAATCAAAAAATTCCTGAATGAATTCGGAGACTATATAGTAATAATCAGGATCA
>CAYQTZ010000280.1:0-4152 GCA_964420565.1 uncultured Hyphomicrobiales bacterium | reverse complement strand
AGCGAATGGGAGAGTCGTTTGTCTGGTAATCTTTGTCTGTCAAACTAATATAATATGTACCAGATTTGTTGATTTTTAAAGTCCCAGCGGCTTTTTTGCCATCGGTTTTCATCTCAATAGTCAATGTATCTGTGGAAACATCTGTTATAGCAGAGTCCAGATTGATGGCACTTTTTTGCTCTTCAAATACGATATGTGCCTCTTTCAATTCTTTATTTGAGATAATATTTATCTTTGCATAAGAACCGCGTAGTGCCGATATATCAGCATTTTGCTCTGAAAAGCTTTTTGCAGAAAGAGCCGTATATGAAGGAAAGAATAAAGTACCGCTAAGCGATCTTATCATAGGGCGGTCTGTAACCAGGATATTCCCATATTTAGAAGTAACGGTAGTTATTATCCAATCTGCTTCTGCGTAGTATTTAATAGTTCTTTTCAAAGTAGGAATAGTATATTTAAAAATGCCTGCTGAATCTTGCTTTAAAGTATATATATCATAGTTTTCCTGCTGTTCTTCTTTTATATATAGACGCACTTCTTCGGGTGTTTCTCCTTTAGAAATTACGCTTATCGTAACCTGATCATTACGCAAAACCTGATCATATCTGGGTTCAACTTCCAGAGTAAATGGTGCAGGAGGGATATAGGATCTATCCCAGTTTGCTATTCTGCTGAGAGAAGCTCCCAGTGAACCACCAAAGCTAAAGAACAGTATGATAGTTAACGATAAACCAGCAATAAAGAATAGTGCAGATCTTTTGAGTTCTTTTTTATCTATGATATTCGAAAAATCTTTGTCGTCTGATTGCTTTGCTATACCATCGAAAGCGGCAATAGTCATTTCTGAGGAGGTGCCGTGGTTGCCTGGTCCTGCCGATACTAACTGGATTGCATTACAAAGCCGATCTTTGATATCTGGATAAAACTGCCCAATCCTGATTGAGATAGTTTCTAAAGACCTCATCCCTTTGAATTTAATTGAATATATAAGTGATGGGAACAGGAAATATATGGCAGCACCAAGAAAACTGAATAAAACAATGGCAGCAAGAATACCGCGGAATGTCTCGTCGCCGTTAGCTACCATCTCTATTGCAGAAACAATTACCAAGACGAGAGCCGTAATTGCCAGAGAGTAAAATGATCCGCTTAGTATCTTGAATGCTTTTTCCTTCTTACGAACTGACTTTAAGCGATTTATTATATTATTATAACTTGATTGATAGTTTTCCATATTTTATTTCTATAATTAATTGGACAAAGCCCAGACAATAATATTAGTACCCATTTTCAAGGCATCTTCTCGTTTTTTTTGTGGATTTTGGTGTACTCTTTCATCAGCCCAACCATCTCCAAGATTTGATTCATAAGTATAATATACGCAAAGCCGCCCATCGTGGAACAGACCAAAGCCCTGTGGAGATCCTTTGTCATGTTCGTGCACTTTTGGCAAGCCATTCGGGAAATCAAAGTGGGCGCTGTATATGCCATGAGAAAAGGGAAGTTCTACAAATTTCTGATTAGGAAATACGCGGGACATCTCCCCGCGAATATACTCATCCAAACCGTAATCATCATCTATATAAAGGAATCCTCCATTTTGAAGATAAGACCGTAGTTTTTGTATTTCAGTATTAGAAAATTTCAGATTGCCATGACCAGTAATATATATCACTGGATACAAAAACAAGTTATCCGAAGCAAGGTCAACATAAACATATCTTGGTTCAACGGGGATATTTGTCTGCTTGTCTATATATTCAAGCAGATTCACTTCAGACGAAGGATCGTTGTACCAATCGCCACCGCCGGAATATTTAATGCGTGCAATACTAAATTTACTTCCCTGCTTTTGTGAGTATAAAGTATTCAATGCAAAAGCAAAGATAAGAAGTATTATCATTATATATTTTTGTTTCATTTTGTTTCTCTTTCATTTTTCTGTTTCAAGCCGCTATTGATTGTTACTATTAAGAAATATGGACTGAGTAGCTTATCTTATTTCTTAACTAACAACAAAAACAATTACATATCATCCCCAAACCAACAGACGACTAACTTCTTCTCTTCATTTTTAAACCAGTCAATACCAATAATATCTATATCCTTGACCTCGACAAAAAGTTTCGGAAATATCTTAGTTGCTTCATCAATCTCTTCAGAAAGCTCGCCCCCTTTGTAAAAAATTACTTTCCCATTCTTTTTGAGTAAGGGCTTAACCCAAGCCAGCACTCTTTCCATTCGCTTAACAGCTCTTGAAAAAACGAAATCATAATGGTAGCGGTGGGATTTTTCTGATACCAGATCTTCTGCACGGGAGCATACTGTATATAGCTTTTTTCTACCAGTATGCGAAGCAAGCATTTTTGTGATCTTCATCTTTTTTGATATCGAATCAACAAGCGTTACGTGAAGATCAGGTCTCGCTATGGAAATAGGTATCCCCGGCAAACCGCCACCAGTACCAATATCCAAACAATAGGACTTCAGCGGTATATTATTATATTTAATTACTGACAAAGAATGAAGAATATGCCTTATCGGTATATTGTCCTCATCTTTTCGCGATATTAGATTAACCTTATTGTTCCATATCAGTAATTCACTTGCATATCTTTTTATATCTTCTATCTGTTCTTTTTCCATTACTATACCATTTGCGGAGCATATTGTCCAGAATTCCAGCCAATCCATTCTTTTCTCTCAAATATTTTTAGTATTTTTCTATTAATTATGAACGATATATATAAAGAAAGATTTTCCATGATAATGACACAAAGCAGAAAAGTTCCTTTTTTTTCTGTTATAATTACTACTTTTAACAGAAAACAAACAATTAGAAGAGCAATAAAGTCAGTTATTAATCAGCAATATACAGACTGGGAGTGCATTATAGTAGATGATGGAAGCAATGACGGCACTCATAGTGAAATAATTCCTTTTTGCAGAGAATATTCAAAAATAAAATATATTTTTCAGAGTAATCGGGGTTCTGGTCTATCAAAAAACTCTGGATTTTTAGCTTCATCAGGTTTATTCGTTACTTTTCTTGATTCTGACGATGAATATATGCCCAATCATTTAGAATATCAGAGAAAAGTGATGATCAACTATCCCGACACAGATTTTTTGCATAGCAAAGCAATCATCATTGGTGATGCTTATGTGCCAGATGTACGTAACCCTATTAAGAAAATCCATTTGGACGAGTGTGTAATAGGCGGCACTTTTGTTGTGAAGCGAGAAGTAGCTCTGCAGCTCGGTGGCTACCCCGACCTTAGATATGGCGACGACACTGCGTTTTATCGAAAAGCAAAAGAAAGTCAATTAGTGATCAGGAAAACCGATATGAGGACATATAAGTACTATCGCGATTCACCGGATTCTTTGTGTAATAATCTTAACATAAATAAAGAGGTGAAAGAATAATGAAGAAATTTCCGAAATCAAAAAAACATAAAAAGCAGCGGCTTGCCGAGATAATTGAAATCCTTAAAGAGGATTACCCCGAAGCAAAAATCCAACTTCAATTTAGGAATGATTTTCAGCTTATGGTAGCTACAATTCTTTCGGCTAAATGCACTGACAAAAGAGTTAATATTGTAACAAAAGATCTCTTTAGGAAGTATCCTGATGTTGAAGATTATGTTGGTTTAAAGCAGGAAGTACTCGAAAAAGAAATTTATTCTACAGGCTATTACAAAGCTAAAGCTAAACATATTATTGCCGCTGCCAATACCCTGCTCTCTGATTTCGGCGGGAAGGTGCCGGGCAGTATGGAAGAGCTGTTAAAAGTGCCGGGCGTAGGAAGGAAAACAGCTAACGTTTTGCTGGGGCATCTCTATGGCATTCCGGCTATCGTTGTAGATACTCATGTCATTAAGCTGATGAACCGTCTTGGTATAATGGACACGAAGAATCCGGAGGTCATTGAGCGAAGTCTCTCCGAATTGATACCGAAAAAATATTGGGTGATGTTTACCCATTATATGATCTCTCACGGCAGGACTATCTGCACCGCCAGAAAGCCAAAATGCCATCATTGTCGAATAGAGCATCTTTGCCCGTCAGGTGAGGAGTTTTATCTTACTGCCCCTCTTGGTAAGAGGGGATCGAGGGGTGTTTCCATTTTATAGCGGTCAGCGGTCGGCG
>CAYQTZ010000279.1:0-4205 GCA_964420565.1 uncultured Hyphomicrobiales bacterium | reverse complement strand
TATAGATAGAATGCGTTAGATACCACTTCATGAAAAATTGGATACATAATCGGCTAATTTTAGCCATTACTTTTCTTATTATCCATTCAGGACTAATAGCTCAGCCGGATTATTTAAATAAGGAGTATATTCAGGTAAAAGATGGTTTGTCTGACAATAGAGTTTCCAATATTTATCAGGATAAAAAAGGCTTTTTATGGATTGGAACTCAAAAAGGTGTCAATAAGTATGATGGATACAGCTTCACAAAATATTATTCAAAACCTCTCGACGATTCATCACTCACAGATAATGATATTTCATGCATCAAAGAGGATATAAATGGAAATATCTGGATAGGCACATACACAAAAGGTATTAACAGATTAAATCCTAAGATGAATAAAGTTTCCAGATTCATGCAATCTACCTTCGATAAAAACTCATTGGTTAACAACACCGTGTGGGATATCGCTGCAGATAGCTTAGGTAATATCTGGATTGCCACAGACAATGGTATTAGTAAATATAATTTGGGGAAGAATACATTTACCAATTATTCCATTAAAGATACTAACGAAAATATCAGCGGGAAAAATCTTAGCTTACAAAATATTTATGCTATTACTGTTGATAATAAAGGCAACCTTTGGTTTGGCGGGCACTGCAATGAATTGCATAAATATGATTCCGAAAATGATAGATTTTTAAGATATTCAATTGGTTTGGAAAGCTTGGTAATATCGGATATGTATTGCGATAGTGATGGCATTATATGGATTGGCTCTAATGATGGGTTTCTTTCATGGTTCAATACAGATTCTTTAACATATCATCAGCTTACTGATCAAGATGGCCATATCAAAAGAATATCTTACCAAGTATGGACGATCACCGAAGATAAAAAAGGTAATCTGTGGATTGGCTCATTTGGGTCTTTGGCTTTAGTGAATAAGAAGTCTTTAGAAGTAAAATATTATGATGAGCACTTAAGTGATGCATCAAGATTTGATAAAGTACAAACTGAAGCATTTTCTGCTATTTTGCAGGATGAAAGTGGTGTGATTTGGATTGCATCCCGCACAGGATTAATGAAACTTACAGAGAGAATTTATAACCATTACAAACATTCAGAAGGCATAAATAGTATCAGCAGCAATTTTGTTACATCTTTTGCTCAGGATTCTGCCGGCATCATTTGGATTGGTACTGATAATGGGCTAAATTCATTCAATCCGCTCACTAAAGAGTTTCGTCAATTTTTTAACCATGGTAATAAAAAAAATCCTGCTTTCTTCGTTAATAATAATAACATCAATTCTTTGCTGATTGATAATAATAATGATCTATGGCTCGGTAGCGAAGGCTACTCTCTCACTAAATTCAATATATCAAATCAAACATTTACTAATATTGGCCACCAGCATACATCTGCTAATCTTACATTTCAGATATTTGATGATCAAGAGGGATATATTTGGACCTTATCCAGCTCAAATCTCATCTCTAAATATAATAAAGAAAATTATGAATGCCAGAAAGTTGAACTACCTGATTATATTTATGCTCTTTCGATGGAAAAAGATAAGCATGGCAATTTTTGGTTTGGCACTTTTCACAACAAAGGTTTGTTTAGATATAACCAAAAAACAAATGAATGGAAAAAATTCTCTTATAATGAGTTTGATACTAATTCATTATGCAAAGGTACGATTTATGATATATGGGAAGAATCCGATAGCAGTATGTGGGTAGCTACAGATAATGGTTTAAACAATATATTATATAATGCAGATAAAGACAGCTATGCTTTTAGAAGATTCGATAATATTTATCCTAACAACACAGTTTTCGCAATAGCTGACGACAGAAGAGGGCTTTTATGGCTTCGATTAATGCAGGGGCTGTCTATTTTTAATCCTGAAACTAAAATATTCAAGAATTATTCAGGTATGGTACCGATCAGTACAGGCGATGAATGGAAGATGTTCAAAGCTAAAGATAACAGGATATTTCTCGCAGGAACTAACGGATTCATAATCTTTAATTCGGATGTGAAGAATGATTATATGCCACCCATAGTGCTAACGCATTTTTACGTTAACGAAAAGAAACGTAGCGAGCTAATATATAATGATAGAATAGAGTTGGATTGGGACGAAAACTCAATTTCCTGTGAATTTGCAGCTCTTGATTATACAAATCCCAATCTAAATCATTACAAATATTGGTTAGAAGGTGTGGATAAAGATTGGATATTTTCAGGAACACGAAGATATATTAATTACACTAATCTTGAGCCTGGCGAATATTGCTTGCACTTAAAAGGCAGCAACAGCGACGGTAAATGGAACGAAGCGGGGCTATCTATTCCTATTCACATTTCTCCGCCATTTTGGGAAACTACATGGTATTATTTGGCAGAAATATTATTTTTCGGCAGTCTGCTTACTATAACGATTTTTATTAATAGAAAATCAAAAATGAAAAATATTGCAGGATTGTCCATCATGACTATATTGACACTATTAGTTATATTTGAATTTGTGAATGTAACAGTAGAACCTTACGTAGAAGGGATAGCTGGTGGTGTACCGGTTTTCAAACTTTTGCTAAATCTGATGATAGCAGTTCTGTTTTTCCCTCTCGAAAAATTATTTTTTAGATTAATGAAAAATAAAAAATCAAGTTTAAATAAAGATAATATTATTATAAGTATTTTAAAAGAAGATATTGATAAATAAAAGTGAAATGATGATACCCAAAATTGACTTAGAAAAATATAACTATAAATTGCCCAAAGACAGAATAGCTGATTTCCCTTTGGAAGACAGAAGCAAAAGCAAGCTACTATGCGTAAATAAAGAAAATGGTGCTATTATCCATAAGGTGTTTTCTGATCTGCCAGGTCTGATCCCACAGAATTCTTTGCTCATATTCAATAACACAAAGGTAATCGCCGCCCGTCTTAATATGCAAAAAGATACTGGCGGTAAAGCTGAGTTGCTTTGTATAGAGCCATCTGGCATTACACGAGACCCGCAGATAGCCATGCAGCACAGAGGAGAATCTAACTGGATATGTATAGTTGGAGGCAAAAAAATAAACACTGGGAGAATACTTATCTCTGAGAATAATTTGCTAAAAGCTGAGATAATGGATAGATACGACAATAAAGCATTAGTCAGATTCTTTTGGGAAACAAATGATCCTTTCGCTTACATTATTGAGAGATCAGGTTGCGTTCCCTTGCCACCTTATATTAAAAGAGAGCCTGTGGAAAGCGACAAGGAACGCTACCAGACTGTCTATGCAAACTATGATGGCTCGGTTGCCGCTCCTACAGCAGGGCTGCATTTCACTGAAGATATAATGAAAGAGATCGCAGCAAAAGGAATTAGCAGCCATAACGTTACTTTGCACGTAGGTCCCGGCACTTTCAAACCCATAGAAAGTACTAATATAAGCAGCCACGATATGCACAGGGAGATGATAATCGTAGGTAAAAAAGAGATACAGAATATTTGCGGGCATTTAAAAAAATATGAAGAGCCGCGGATAATTGCCGTCGGTACTACATCGGTCAGGACTATCGAAACACTTTACTGGTTGGGAGCTAAGCTTTTCTATGGCGAGAATTTGGATATGGATGACAGCGAGATAATTCTTAAGCAATGGACATCATATGAAATTACTCACAAATACGGTATGCCCAAAGCCATAGACTCTTATCGAAAACTTCTTGAATTTATGGAAAATGAAGAACTTAGCAGTTTAATAGCAAGGACTAAGCTCTTTATCGTTCCAGGATATAAATTTGGGGTAATAAATGGAATTCTCACTAATTACCATCTGCCCAAAAGCACTTTGATACTACTCGTAGCCGCATTTCTCGGCGATGACTTATGGAGACGATCTTATGAGGAAGCACTTGATAAGAAATACCGCTTTCTGAGCTACGGAGATTCATCTTTGCTGCTTTAGCGGTCGGCGGTCGGCGGTCGGCGGTCGGCGGTCGGCGGTTTGTAGCGAACACGCATGCGTGTTCGCTACGGTTATGGGACTTCCCCTCATTCCCAAACTCCGCTTCACCTCCAGATCTCATTCCCAAACTCCGCTTCACCTCCAGATCTCATTCCCAAACTCCGATTTGGGAATGCACTTTTCATAATAAGATGATCCAAGTGCAACTTGGACAAAAATATTCCTTACCAAATCGGAATTTG
>CAYQTZ010000278.1:0-4205 GCA_964420565.1 uncultured Hyphomicrobiales bacterium | reverse complement strand
ATACGGCTCATACTCTGACGGGAAGTTTACCAAATGGGAGGAATCTGCTATTTTTGATCCTGCCGGACCTTGCTTTGTGAAAAATGTCTCTATTTACTTTACAGGCGATGAACCAGCTCAAGATACAATTTTCATAACCGGGGCACCTTTTGATTTCCCTTATCCTGTTTCTGGCTTTTCATGGCATTTTTCGCAGATAGCAGAGCCGATATATTTTGACTATCCCGGTGAGCCCGGCTGGTATGAATTTGATTTTGATGATGAACCAATATATCTTGGCGGACATGATTATATAGTATTTCAGCATAGAATAAAAACCAAGGGGCCTTACTTTGTATTCGATAATAATAACGACCACAATATGTCGTGGCTTTGTAATGTATTTGTCGCAAATCCTAATTTTTATAATATACGCGGCACACTTTTCTATAAATCAGATGGTGACTATCTTGCAGTAATCGAAGTAGAGTACAGTAAATTACCTTCTTTTGTTAATACACAGCCATATCCCCCCAGATTTTTTTACGATGCTACAGAATCTTCTGGTATGCTTCAAGAAAGTTATAGTTATTTACAATATCAGGTAGTAAGTGTTGCCGATATTAACAATGATGGCTATGACGATGTTTCTTTAGGTCAGGTTCATTTAAAGAATAACGGAGACGGAACTTTTACTAATATAAACAGCGAAATACCCATCCGTGCGAAAGGCACAGTTTGGGCTGACTTTAATAATGATGGATTAACAGATTGCTACGCTATTAAAAACTCAGCATTTGGAGTAGATCAGCTTTTAAGAAAAAACTCAGATGGCACTTATTCCGACGAAACCAGCATTAAATTTGCAATAGAAGACCCAACAGTCTCCCCTATGTGGCTTGATTATAATAATGATGGATTATTAGATCTATTTGTAGCTGCGGGCAGACGTAATGAAAATGGTAATGAAGTTTTTTTCCCTGACCGTCTATATAAGAATTCAGATTCTGAGAAATTCGAAGATGTTACTCAATCATCTAATGTTTCCCTGGGGGAGCCATACCCTTATACAGACTGCTGGGCTGCCAGTTTATGCGATTATAATAATGACAATCTAACTGATATTTTTGTAGCCACTTATAGATTAGCACCAGATCTATTATATAGAAATAACGGGGACGGCACTTATACTGAAGTTGGTAAAAGAACAGGTGTCAGAGGTGTGCCGACAAAAGACCCAAATTATTTTGGACATGGCATGGGTTCTGACTGGGGCGATTTCAACAATGACGGATACGTTGATCTTGCAGTTGGCAATCTGGCGCATCCCGACGAAAGAGGAGAAGTCTCGAATGGTTCTCTGCTATTCCAGAATCAAGGATCACCAGAATATTCCTTCAATAATGTTCAGTTCGATAAAAAGCTGCAATACTACGAGATGAACTCAGGTATTTGCTGGCTCGATATTGATCAGGACAGCTATCTCGATCTTATCCATTGCAATTATTCTTATAATCTGCGATATGAAAGCGTGAACAGATTGACGAGGGCATATATGAATATGGGACCTGAAGAAGATTTCATACTCAGAGACATAACGGAACTTCTTGGGATTGATGTGCATGGTGCATGGTCGCCGGTTAGATTCGATTATGATTGGGACGGCGATATGGATATCATAATCGCAAGTCCCCAGGACCAAGTAAAACTTTATAGAAATGATTACCCATGGAAAGGCAACTGGATAACATTCAGATTGAAAGGAAGTCCCCAAAATAATGTGAATATACATGGATACGGCAGCACAGTAGTTGTTTATACAGCAGACGGGAAAAAATATCGCAAATATCTACCAGGCACTATTATCACTGCTCGCAGCTCGCAGAACACCGACGAGCTACATTTCGGGTTGAGCAACGCAGAGATTATTGAAAAAGTAGAAGTTACTTTCTCTAATAGAAAAACTTTCACTTATGAGAATTTAGACATCAACAGAAAGTATATCCTGAATTACGGAGGCTATGCCGAACCGATGAAACTAACAGCACCCCAGATGCAAATTCCAATAAACAAAAGCATAGAATGCAAAGCAAACGAAAGAATGGAATGGCTAAAATCAGGCGGTGCAGAGAAATATCATCTACAGGTAGCTGGAGATGAAAACTTCGACCAAATGGTTCTCAACTTAAATGATGTAGAAGATAACTACTATATTCATTACGAATTCAATATGGATAAATGGTATTTCTGGCGCGTCAAAGCTGTCTCTGAAACAGATGAAAGCCCGTGGTCAGCCATCTGGAAATTTCACGTAAGCACACCTTCTGATGTCGTTGATAATAAAGGTATGACGAGCATTAAGGCATACCCGAACCCTGCTAATGATCACTCAAATATTGAATTTGAATTAGCGTCATCAGGTATCGTTACATTAAACCTTTATGATGACAGGGGTAACTTAGTTAAATCACTTGTAGAACAATACTTACATAGCGGAGAATATAATTTCGTACTTGACCTTAATTCATTGAATTCCGGCTCATACTACTACATTTTGAATATTGACGGAAAGAATATCACTGAAAAAGTAATCATTGTTAAATAGTAATTATGAATACCCGGTAAGCCGGATTTGTGGTAAGTTACTATAAATTGTAATAAATAATTAACGTAATAATAACGTAATTTATAATAAATTATGTTACACATATTATTGAACACATGAAAAAAATATCGATACTCGCAATAAGTCTGATTATTCTGACTTTTTACTCATGCTCAGACAATTCTGTAAAAAACAGTAATCCAAAGTATATAATAGGCGATGTAGGCAGCTACTGGATATTCAAAAATACTCCCGTTGACAATCAACTGAACTTCCAAACTGATTCTACTTTCATTGATTCAACTTACATTTCTGCTAAAGCGAATATACTTGACAAAGATTGTGATGTTTTCACTACCGATAATTACGAAGATGGGGAAGTATCGTCAACTACTGAAATGTATCTTAGAGAAGAGGACGAAAAGATATATACTCATTCAGGCTTTGTTACTAATTCGTTTGATAATCTCCCGATTCCACTACCATTTGAGCTTGAGGAAAAATGGATAGTCATAGCCGATTTTAATGATGAACTATGGAGGGTTTACGAAGTAGATATTGACACTGTAGAGATACCATTTGTTGGTGCTAAAATGGTCGGTAAAATATCTGTTATGGGGTCTAAGGAAAATATGGAAAGCATCAGTATTAATAACAACAATGTAAATGCTCAGAAATTCAGCCTTGAAATAATTTTCACAGGAACGATTATTTTTAGTGGTATTCCAGTGGCATTCACACCGGAAAGAATTGTTGATATATGGCTTTCAGAGAATATCGGTTTAGTAAAAACTTATGAACACCCTTCGATCATCTCTATACCCTACATTGGCGATATGCCTATCAATGGTAACGAAAGACTTTTAATTAACTATAAAATTCAATAGGAGTATAAAATGTTTAATTTGAAATTATTCTCAATAATATTAATTTCTTTTGGTTTGTTATTCTCTGCTTGCTCCGATGACACTACTGAGCCCAATGACGATAACAACAATAATAACAACGGCGATGATTTTTTCCCCGATGAAACTGGCAGCTATTGGATACTTGATGTATTTGATCTGGATATTGATAACAATAAAGTTGAGGATACTCATGTTGTTGATTCAATGATAGTTGCAGGCGAGATAAATCTGCTTGGCAAAGATGCCGAAACATTCCTCATCTATGATCAGGACAATGAATTAAAATATCAGAAGTATTTTAATAATGATGACGAGGAAATATACATCCACTCTGATTTCATTAATCTCTACCTAAGCGAAATAGGTGGTGGAATGTTTGATCTGCCTTTTAATCTTGGTAGCCGCTGGATCAAAATAGCCGATTTCAAAGAAAATAACTGGGCTGTATTCGATACTACATTCCAGGATTTTGATATATTCGATGGTATCCTTGTTTCTGGTAAATTCTCTGTTACAGGGAAAACCGGATCACAGAAGAATATTTATATAGGCAGCCAAAGTTTCAACTCGCAAGAGTTTATTCTTACATTTCAGTTCAAGGGCTTTGTTTCAATAGACCCCGAGACTGAAAAAATCTTTACTTGTAATATTCAACATTGGTTTGGCAAAGGTGTCGGTTTGATACAAACCACAGACGAATCATCAGTCTTTAA
>CAYQTZ010000277.1:0-4258 GCA_964420565.1 uncultured Hyphomicrobiales bacterium | reverse complement strand
AAAACTCAAGAATTGATCCCCCTTGTGTTCCCCCTTAAAATTAAGGGGGATTTTCAGTGCTTACTCCCTCCCTTGCGTAGTAGAGACTGTGTGATAGTCATGAAAAAGAAAAGATTGATCCCCCTTGTGTTCCCCCTTAAAATTAATGGGGATTTTCCGTGCTTACTCCCTCCCTTGCGTAGTAAGGGAGGGTCGGGGTGGGATCGTTTTTATTGCAATTTTTCACAATATTTATACCACATCACACAGTCTCTATAAGGCAGAGTCGGGGAGGGATCAGTTTTTGGACTTTTGCAATGGTCTTAAATCGCATGGCATCAACACCATTATTGAGAATGACGAGTTAAAGCGATAGAATATCAAATAAAAATTGCAAATTATCAATACGAAAAATGCCATGAAAATGGGTGTGATTTTTGCTTCACAGCACTTACTTAATATATATAGAAATAATATTTAATATCACATATCCAGAATATTGCCCCTGCCGAGAAGATATTTCGGATCGAGAGCCATTTTTATTGCTTTCATCTGATCTATCCCTGTTTCGCCATACATTTGAATCAGATATTTTTTCTTAAGTTTTCCTATGCCATGCTCACCTGAGATTGTTCCACCAAGTCGAATTGCCTCGGACATAGAATTATCAAAAAAAATATTCGCTTTTTGTAATTCATAAATATTTTTTGCCATTACATTGGCGTGGAAATGAGAGTTGCCGATATGCCCCCACATAGCATTCCGCAGACCACTTCTCTCAATTTCATTTTTTAAATAATCAAAGATGATTTTAGAATATTTATCGGGAACGGCGATGTCTGTACCAAACTTCCTCATATTGTCTCTCGAAAGGATTTCGTTAACAGTAAGCGGCAGTAAATGGCGAAACTCACGGAACTCCATGTGTTCTGATTCGTTCATCGCCATCCATGTGCTATCTGCCAGAGAGGAATAATCGCTTATCAGATCGTACCATAATTTTAGTAATAAATCTAAGTTAGTGGAAGTATGCTCCTGTTCTATCCATATAGCTGACAGTGCGTTATCAGGGATCTGAGAGTTCTTACCGCGTAAAATATTCAATGCCTCATCATCATAAAATTCAATCAATCTGGCGGAGATTTGTTTGAGTTCTTCTATTGGCTTATTAAAATAATTCTTAGAAATATCCCTGATTTTATCAACGAACTCAAACATTTTATCATAATTATCGAAGAAAATCACAGCACCAAAGACATCTTCGGGTTTCTTAGAGATTTTTAAACCAATCTCGTAGATTATGCCAAGTGTTCCTTCGCTCCCGATGAATAGATCAATAGCATCAAGTGGTTCGGCAGAGAAATAACCTGCTGAATGCTTAACTTTTGGAGTCTTATATTTTGGGACTGGTATAATATATTCAGAATTTGATAAAGATCTTAAAGTGATAGTTTCTTCGTTTGAAAGATTCTGGTTTCTATTCAAATGCAATTCGTCTCCATTTGGCAGTATAATGGTAAGAGATTCTACATAATCTCTCGTAGCTCCATATTTAAAAGTACGGCTGCCAGAAGCATTTGTCGCCACATTTCCACCGAGAGTGCTGTTCTTTTCTGTTGGATTAGGAGGAAAGAAAAAGCCATACCTATCAAGTAAATCCTCCAGATCAGCATGAAGAACACCTGTTTGCAAAAAAGCCATTTCGCCTTCTTTGTCTATATGCAGTATCCTATTGAGCTTTTCCGTAGAAATTACGATTCCTTCTAAGGGAACACTGCCACCACCAAGACCAGTTCTTGCCCCGGCTATAGTAAAAGGAATATTCTTTTCATAACATGATATTACTATGTCTATAAGTTCAGATTTTGTTTCCGGAATTATCACTTCTTTACAAATACCTTTGAAATTCGAGGCATCTTTCTGATAATCAATTATTTCGTCTCTGTGTGTATTCGTGATCATTTTAATATTCTTCTGTATAAATAATTAGAGAAATCAATATGGAATATCAATAGATTGTGTCAAAAATGATATGCCCTGCTGACCTGATGTACCGATCATTACTGCTTGTATAAGCGGTTTTAGACTTTCTGAATTTTAACCATAATCAACTATAAAATTAGCCCCTGTTCCGCCTTTGTCCTCTTTTTCCTCAACAATGAACTCGAGGGCATGCATTGGCTTAAGCAGGATCATCTCATTTATATACTTTTTTATAGGGTTTCCAAAAGAATCATAGTAATCTATTCTTTTTACATATAATGTATCTTTAAAACTTGTATTTCTTATGCTCAAAGTAGCAGTAAGCAGTATATTGCCACCCTTGCTGCCATGATAAATATGAGAGTATATTGGAACATAGGCACGTTTTACAAACCTTAAAGAATCGAAGTCTGAATCTGTAAAAACTATATCATTCTCATGAATATTTTCCCTCGTTTCAGAATCCTTATCATTATTGCAAGAGAGCAGAAGAAAAAAGCTGAGTGCAATCATTAAATAAAATATTTTTTTTATAGCATTTCTTTATTTATAATCGGATATATAATAAAGACGACCCCAACCTAACCCATTCCGAAGTGGAGAGAGTTACTCCTTTTTCTTCCTCTTCCATGGGAGGGCTGGGATTGACTTAAATTTATCATGTTAATCAATTTATTTCTACATATTTAGTCAATATTTCTGTAGAAAATATCCAACTTTTCTTAATTCTGCTCAAAATCTTCTACAAGATCAGCCGCACGCTTTCCGCCAGCCATTTCTACGATGATGTCGTCATAATAATCAGCAATTACGGCTATGGCATTTAATGTGGTTGTCAGTTCGTTAACGTCTAAATTAATGCCTGAAAGCGAATTAGAAAAAGTTATAGTATCGTCGAAAAGCAAGCCGAATGCACCAAAATGAAGTTCGGCATTCTTACGAAGCAGAAAGCGCATAAGCTCGTTCGAAATGTCTGCTCCTGTTACTACATTAGCAAAGCACTCCACGCAAGTGTCGTCATCAGTAAAGGGACGCACTACTATCATCACCTGAGTCGAACCTCGGTTGATAGTAAAAGAACCATCCTCGAAAGAAATATACTCAGGAAAATGTTTTTCCAGAATATTCTTTACATTATCTATGGTTTGCACGATTAGTTCTTGAGGTGTTTCTACCATGGAATTTTTATCTCCTATTATATTAATTGTATTACTCATAATTTCTCCCCAAAAAAATGAAAAATTACTTTGTGTCGCCGTCAGACAGCAAACCCATTTCTTGTTTTAGTTTCAATAGATCGGAATCAACTTCGGCACTGGAGCTTAACTGCTTGAATTCATCATCAAGAGAAGTATTATCTCCTGCAAGTTGCTCGAATGCCTCAGCTTCGGATTCAGACTTTTCAATCTTATCCTCGAATTTATCAAATTTTCCAAAAGCATCAGAGCCAACACCAGAGAAGGACTGGGCAATCTGTTTCTGAGCTTTTGCTGCCTGCGAACGGGCTATTAGAGTGCTTTGGCGGCTTCTTGCTTCTTCGAGTTTGTTTTTCAATTTATTGAGCTGATCTCGCATTTTGTCTGCTGTAAGTTTTGCCTGTTCGTAAATTGGCTCTAGATCTACAACATTTCTGTCGGCAATAGCTTTTTTCTCGAGAGCGGCTTTAGCCAGGTCTTCTCTGCCTGCAGTAAGTGCGTGTTTGGCTTTATTCTGCCAGTCGATTACGTCTCTGCTTGCTTTTTCAAGTTTTCTTTTCAATGATTTTTCATTAGCTATGGCGCTTGCTACGGAAAGAGTGGCTTTATTAACCGATTCTTCCATTTCAATTACCATCTGCTTCAGCATCTTTTCCGGGTCTTCGGCTTTGTCCAAAGCATCGTTTACGTTTGCTTTGAAAACATCGGAAATCCTTGCGAAAATTCCCATTTCTACCTCATAATATATTGAATAAATAAAACAAAGTTATAGTTGTCGTCGTATATTTATATATTACAACTATTTGTAAGATGTTACCATATTAGATCATTTGCATTTATATCATTTGTTTAATACTGTTTATATTTAAACTCGATGAAAAAACAATATTTGATCTAATCTGATTAATCCTGAATATTTTCATCTCCCAATTTAATAATTATCCTGAACACTTCAAATACAATTTTTTAGCATTTTTATGATACGCTCGCAAAAATTAAAATTAATCAAGACCATTGCAAAAGTCCAAAAACTGATCCCTCCCCGATCCCCCTTAATTTTAAGGGGGAACACAAGGGGGATCAATTCTTGAGTTTTCAGG
>CAYQTZ010000276.1:2570-4264 GCA_964420565.1 uncultured Hyphomicrobiales bacterium | reverse complement strand
CCTCAGCAATGCTCATAGCCCAAAATCCCCCCGGCTTCGAATATACTTACGACGCCGCAGGGAATAGAACAGGTAGGGTGTATCATGACAACTTACCCAAGATAGCTATTCATGAGTATAACGAAATAGAACTGAATGATTATAAAATACTGGTCTATCCCAATCCTACTGAAGGAATTATGCAGTTGGAGATAGAAAATTTATCAGAAGATACTGAAGCGAGTATAGAGATCTATAATATCGAAGGTGTCATGCTTTCTAATCAGCAATTGAGTAACAACTCATCATGAAGCAGGAGTAGAGAGATGTAAAGATGGACTCCATCTGACAAATCCATTTTATAGCAGTCGGCGGTTTGTAGCAAACACGCATGCGTGTTCACTACGGTAGGTAAATCGTTTAAACTACTTTATTTTTGCATTAAGAGGTCCTGCCAATCCATCATACTTTACTAATTCAGCATTAACGTAACCAATTAGTATTTTAGTGGCTACTTTTACGGGTATCTTTCTTTTGTCGTTTGTAACCCAAATAAGTATAGAACCTTCGCTTTTGAAAAGACCACCTTCGACCACTAAAGGCTCTATTACGAGACAATCGAATTTGCCTGCACGGACTTCTATAGTCTGCCTGCCTCGCATTTTAACTCCGAGCGTATAGGTAGTGTCATCAAAGAAATTATTGAGATAAAATATTTCGCCCTTTTTCATTTTATGCAGGTCTCGAGTTCTGGTGTAAAAAAATGCTGAAACAATGTCGTGGACATTCTCGGGAACGCCATAGATGTTTTTCTTGGTATAGGCGCTATTGTTTACCTGATCAAAATATGCAAAAAAATCACGTTTATAATTGCCTTCGCGAATATGCTGCTCGAATTCCCAGGGGAAAATCCCTTTTGCGTCTAAAACTGTTCTGTATGTATCGTGTACTCTGTATATCCATTCAAGACTTTCAAGAGAACGCACCTGAAAACGGATGTCGTAACAATCCCTGCCATATCTGTTCAGAGTTTTTGGCAAGATGTAGAAATAGCCCCTCCCTGCGGTGATAAATGAATAATTTACTTCATATTCAAGGAGTTCGCCATAGGTAAAAGCTTCATTCTTGATTTCGCGGAATTTATGGTCATCAACATCGGCTTTGGTTATAGGCAATAAGGAATATTCCTGATTATAAAGCGTTATCCCAAAGAAAGCTGATGTTAGTACAAGAGCTGATATTACTGCAACTATGAATACTTTATTGAACATTTTGTCCTCATCTTCATATATATTTATACTTATTAATTATTAGACGATTACTATTGATATTCAGTATATTTTTCCCCTTTGTTTGATATTATTCAATTTTTTAGGCTGTAAGCCCTCAGCTGCTGAGTGAATGAAAATCGTAAAAAATATTCCCACCATAGCTTGATAGCGACATATAAAATAAGATCATTGCAAAATATAAAAGAATTTGCCTCATTCCACCTTTTCCCGGCAGTTACGGATCTGGATAAAAAAGTGGGAGGCACTCCAATCTAAAATATTTCAGAGGTTTCCTCTTTCCCATAATTCCAAAGCTATAAAAAAGAGAACATACCCCTCGTTCCCCTCTTTGTAAGAGGATGATTTTTATCCTACTTCCTCTCTTTGTAAGAGAATGATTATTATCTTACTTCCACTCTTTGTAAGAGGATGATTTTTATCCTA
>CAYQTZ010000276.1:0-2470 GCA_964420565.1 uncultured Hyphomicrobiales bacterium | reverse complement strand
CTTCCTCTCTTTGTAAGAGGATGATTTTTATCTTACTTCCTCTCTTTGTAAGAGGATGATTTTTATCTTACTTCCTCTCTTTGTAAGAGGGGATTGAGGGGTGTTTCCATTAAATATATCTGATTTAATACTGATCTATAGTTTGTTTGGAGTTAGTATTTCAAAATTTAATTTATACTATTTATTTTACTTTTTTGTAAATTGGAGAAACAAATGATATTTTTATGGATTATGAAATTACAAGAAAAATTTACTATTTTCAAAATAACTCAAGGTATCTTTCGATGAAACAAATTTTGAGACAACTGTTTATTTATGTTTTATTAATTACATTAGTTAGCGTTATGGCACAATCACAGGAATTGCCCGAAAGAGGCGACATTCAGGATCAATACAAATGGGACTTGAAGGATATATATCAGACAGACAAAGATTGGGAAGAAGATTTTACATGGGTCGAGCAAAATCTCAGCAAAATGGACGATTTCAAAGGCAAACTTGGCGATTCTCCAGAATCTCTTTTGCAAGCCATTAAATTTAGAGAAGAGCTTAGCAAAAGATTCTATAAAGTTTATTTGTATTCTTCTTTATCCAAAGATATGGACGTTAGTGTAGGCAAATATCAAATATTTTACGAGCGTGCTCAGAGCCTTGGCAGCCGTTTTTCCGCCGCTACTTCCTTTATGACCCCAGAGATTATGGAGATTCCTAAATCCAGAATTGACGAATTCTTCAATAAGAGTAAGGAGCTAAGCAATTACAAGCATACATTCGAGAATATGTATCGTCAGAAAGATCACATGCTGCCCGCAGATCAGGAAAAACTCCTTGCTCAGCTTTCTCCTATATCGCAGATACCAAGCAACACTTATGTGATTCTTAATGACGCTGAACTGCCCTTCCCTACCATTAAGGACGAAGATGGCAATGATGTGCAGGTAACTCACGGCCGTTACCGATCTGCTTTGTACTCATCGAATGACCGCCAATACCGCGAAAGAGTTTACAAAGGGATCTACGAACCATACAACCAACTGAAAAGCACACTTGCCACAATATATAACGGCAGAGCAAAAACGCGTGTTATCCACTCTCAGATCAGAGCTTATGACTCTCCTTTGCAGATGGCTCTTTTCAACGACAATGTCCCCGTAGCTGTTTACGATAACTTACTTAGCGCCGCAAACGACAAAATTGACGCTCTGCATCGCTGGACTGCTCTTAAGAAAAAGGTGCTTGGCTATGACGAGCTGCACCCGTATGACACTTATACAACTCTTTTCCCAAGCGTTCAGAAAGAATATACATTTGACGAAGCAAAAGAGATCATCCTCGCTTCTCTGAAACCGCTCGGAGATGAGTACCAAAAAGCTCTGGTAGAATGCTTTGATAACCGCTGGATAGATGTATATGAAACCAAATCGAAACGCAGCGGGGCATACTCTAATAGCTGTGCCTGCGGAGTGCATCCATGGATATTGATAAACTGGAATAATACCGTAGATGATCTGTTCACACTTGCTCACGAGCTTGGGCATAATATGCATTCATATTTCTCTGAAAAGTACCAGCCATATCATTATTCAGATTACTCAATATTTGTAGCTGAAGTAGCTTCAACAACCAACGAAGCCATGCTGTTAGATTATTTAATAGCTAATGCCCAAACAAAAGAAGAAAAGCTTGGCTTACTCGAAAAATTCTTAGTTAATGCACAGGCTACCTTTTTCCGTCAGACCCGCTTTGCTGAATTCGAGAAAGCAATACACGAAAAAGCGCTGAACGGAGAGTTCCTGAACGCAGATCAACTGACAGAACTTTTTGCCGATATGTACCAGAAATATTGGGGTCCCGATATGAAAGTTGACTACGAGGAAGGTCTCTCTTGGGCTCGCATACCTCATTTGTTCAAATATAATTTCTATGTATTCCAATATTCTACCGGATTTGCAGCAGCTCAGGCATTTTCAGAAAAATTCAAAGAAGAGGGGCAGCCGGCTGTGGATAGATACTTAAAGAATTTCATTTATGCAGGAAGTTCGGATTATCCCATAGCTGTACTTAAGAATGCAGGCGTAGATATGTCCTCTCCAGAGCCGGTTAACAAAACAATAGATAAATTCAATAATTATCTTGACGAGATGGAAAAGCTTTTAGCTGAATAGTATGAATTAAATACTTTAGCGAGTTTGAGGCTGTCTCAAATGGAGTTCATGGCAGATTAAACGATACATTAAACAGCAGGAGATACAATAACATTAATATTGCATTTAGAAGATTAAGACCATTGCAAAACCAAAGGAAATCGCTCTATGTCCCCCTTTTCCCGACAAGTCGGGATCTTCGATAAAAAAGGGGGATTTTATCTTACTTCCCCGCTTGGTAAGAGGTGATCGAGAGGTGTTTATATTTTATAGCGGTCAGCGTAAGAACATGATTACATTGGACTTCCCCGCTTGGTAAGAGGGGA